>NZ_NCSR01000028.1:0-43644 GCF_002105485.1 Leifsonia sp. NCR5 | reverse complement strand
GAGGGAGCCGGCGCTGCGGGAGCAGGATCGGCGGCGAGCGGCGCCGCCGGGGCGGGGACGGGCGGCGCGGTCGCTGCGCCGGTGTCCGGCTGCTGCTGGCTGGCCGTGACCGACGCGGGCCGCTGCGGGAACAGCTGGGGGCCGAAGACGAACCCGGCGGCGACAGCCGCGGCGACGAGCAGGCCGCCGATGGTCAGGCCGATGCCGACGGTGCTTCCGGTGCCGGCCGCCGCGGTGGCGGTTGCGGGAGCCGCAGTCGCGGCGCCCGAGCCCGAGCCGCCCGCGCTTCCAGCGCCCGCCCCGCCAGAGCCTGCGCCGCCAGCACCGGGCGCCGCAGAGCCCGGCATCACCGCGCCCGACTCTCCGATGGCGTAGCTGACCGCGTTCGCCCCCGACTGCATCCACGCCGCGTACGCGGAGGCGCCGCCGATGCCGAGTGTGAGCGGCAGCAGCACCAGGGAGAGGCGCGACCCGACCTCGGACGCCTCGGAGGCGACGATGCTGCAGCGCGCGCACTCGGCGAGGTGCGCATCCACTGCTGCCGTGTCGCGCTTACCGAGGCCGTGGCGGGCGTATGCGCCGAGGCGTTCGGTGGTCCAGCGGCACTCGGAGCCCTCGGCCGTCGAGGCGAGGTGCGCCTGCACCCAGGCCTGACGCAGCCCCTCGCGTGCGCGGTAAGCGAGGGCGGCGACCGCGTTGGGCGTCATCCCGAACAGCGGCGCGACCTGCTGCGGCGTCATGCTCTCGACCTCGCAGTACCAGAGCACCTCCTGCCAGCGGCTCGGCAGCGTGTGGAACGCCTTCGCGGTGAGGGACCGGTCGAGTGCCTCCATCGTCGCAGCCTCGCTGAAGGCGGGGTCTTCGACGGACTCCATCTCGTCGATGGCCGTCTCGTGCTTGGCCCGCCCCCACGACGCGGCGATGTTGCGGACGGTGCTGAAGAGGTACGCGCGGAACGCCGTGGTGGGGCCGCCGCCCGCCGCGATGGCGCGGTAGATCTTGGCATACGCTTCCGAGACCAGGTCGTCGGCGTCGAAGGTGGACGTCTGAGAGCGTGCGACCGTCATGGCCGCGCGGGCGTGCCGTCTCCACAGTTCGGCGAATGCTTCCCGGTTGCCGCCCCTGGTCAGCTCGACGAGGTCGGAGTCCGACTGTTCGGTGACGGGGGGCATCCCGCCATTCTGGCGGAAACAGCTGAAAAAAGTCTGATATTTCGGTCCTGTTACCGCTCGCTGAACCGGCGGAAAAAAGTTGCCGGAAGTGGCGTCATAACCGCGACAGCGGTGCGTCTCTCCCACTGAAGCCGTCGGCGATGGACGGCGATCCGGCGCGGAGTGCTCTTATTCGGCCCACTCCGCCGTGCGTTTGATGGACGACCCGAACGTCCGTCAAACGAGGGGGATCCGCGCGAGCGGACCGTCGGCGGGTCGGGCGCGAGCCCGACCCGCCGCCACAGTCAGCGCGGCAGCACGCCCGCACGCGCTCAGCGCGGCAGCGGCGCTCCCGCCGTGAACACCTGCAGCACGCGGAAGTCGTCGTCGAGGAGCACGGCGTCCGCCGCGTATCCGGCCGCGAGCCTGCCGAGATCGCCACCGCGACCGACGGCGGCCGCAGGGGTCTCCGTGAGCGCGAGCACCGCATCCTCGACCGGGATGCCCACCTCCGTGACCGCCCGGCGCAGCGCGTCGTCGAGGGTGAGGGTCGACCCGGCGATCGAGCCGCCCTCGGCCAGGCGGGCGACGCCGTCGCGCACCTGCACGGCCAGCGAGCCGAGGATGTAGTCACCGTCGCTCGATCCGGCCGCCGCCATCGCGTCGGTGATCAGCGCCATGCGTCCGGGAGCGGAGGCGAACGTCATCCGCACGACCTCCGGGTGGATGTGCACCCCGTCGTTCACGATCTCCAGCGTCACCCCTGCGGTGTGCGTCGCCGCTGCCACGGGACCCGGCGCGCGGTGGTGGATGCCGTCCATCCCGTTGAACGCGTGCGTCAGGATGCTCGCCCCTGCGTCGAACGCCGCGAGCGTCTGCGCATAGTCCGCCGCGGTGTGCCCGACTGCGACGGCGACACCGGCGTCGGAGAAGGCGCGAACAGCATCCAGTCCGCCCGGCTGTTCCGGGGCCAGGGTGATCTGCCGCAGGGTCCCGGTCGCCGCCCCGAGGAGGAGCTCGATGTCGGACGGCGTCGCCTGGCGGAGGAGGGAGGGATCGTGGGCGCCCTTGTGCCCGACGTCGAGGAACGGTCCTTCGAGGTGCGAGCCCAGGATGCGCCGGTCGTCCTGCATCATCGCCGCGATGCCCGCCACCCGCACAGCGAGGTCGTCGACGGGCGCTGTGACGAGGGAGAGGACGAAGCGGGTGGTCCCGTGCTTCTGGTGCAGCGCCATCCCGGTGCGGATCGCGTCCTCGCCGTCGTCGAACGACGCTCCGCCTCCACCGTGGGTGTGGATGTCCACGAACCCGGGGGTGACCCAGGCGCCGTCGGCGTCCGTCACAGCATCCGGCTGGTCGCCGGCGACGGAGATGCGCCAGTCGTCGCCGGTGCCGACCTCTGCGATGGTCTCGTCCTCGAAACGGACCCAGCCGTTGTGCAGGATGCGGCCCTCGCTGACGAGGCGGGCGGAGTGGATGACGTGAGCGGTCATTTGATCGACCATAACCTAAGCACCGATGGCCTACGCGACGATGACCTCGAACCCGGCGTCGGCGAAGGCGGCACGCTGCTCCGCCGTGATGCCGTCGTCGGTGATGAGCGTGTTCAGCACCTTCGGTCCTCCGAGCGTCGCGAACGCCTTGCGCCCGATCTTGCTGGAGTCCGCGACCACCACGGCGCGGGTGGCGCGCCTGGCCATGAGGGAGTTCACGCTCGCCTCGCCTTCGTCGTGCACGGTCGCGCCGATGGCGGGGTCGATGCCGTTGACGCCGATGAACGCGATGTCCATCGTGATCTTCTCCAGCACGACATCGCTGTACGGTCCGACCAGTTCGTAGGAGCGGGCGTGCACGACGCCTCCGGTGACGACGGTCTTGATCTGGGGCCGCATCACCAGCTGAGCGGCGATGTTGATGGCGTTGGTGACCACGGTGAGGTTGGGGTGAGGCGACGGCTCCATCAGGTCGGGCCGGGAGCCGAGCACGGTCGCGACGGCGGTGCTCGTCGTTCCCCCGCAGAGCCCGACGACGGCGCCGCGCGGGACGAGAGCGCTCGCCGCCTGCGCGATCCGCAGCTTCTCCGGAGCGTGCTGCTCGCGCTTGTACCGGATGGGGAGGTCGTATGCCACGGACTGGCCGACAGCTCCTCCGCGGGTGCGGGTGAGCAGCTGCTGGGAGGCGAGCGCGTCGAGGTCGCGACGGGCCGTCGCCGCGGAGATGTCGAGACGCGTCACGAGGTCGTCGACCTCGAGCTGTCCCGTCTCCGCGAGCAGGTCGAGCACGGTGTTCAGCCGCTCAGCTCTGTTCATCGCCGTTGTGTCTCCGTTCGGGTTGACGCCTGCTCCACAGCGAACAGCGCGAGAAGGCGCGCCGCCTCGCCAGCCACCGCGGTGCGTCCTTCGCGCAGGTATTTGCGCGAGTCCACCACCTCGGGATGCGCGGACAGGTAGCCGCGCACCGCCTCCGTGAAGAAGCGGTTGAGGTGGGTGGAGACGTTGACCTTGGTGATGCCGGAGCGGATCGCTGAGACGATCGTCTCATCCGACACGCCGGACGAGCCGTGCAACACGAGGGGAACGGGCACGGCGGCGTGCAGCCGTCCGATCAGGTCGAGGTCGAGCGAGGCCGTCCGCTCCGTCATCGCGTGCGAGCTTCCGACCGCAACGGCGAGGGCGTCGACGCCCGTCTCAGAGACGAACCGGCGTGCTTCTTCCGGGTCGGTGCGCACACCGGGGGCGTGTGCGCCGTCTTTGCCACCGATCTCGCCGAGCTCGGCCTCCACGAAGACGTCGTTGGCGTGTGCGTAGTCGACCACCCGGATGGTCGCCTCCACGTTGCGGTCGTAGTCGAGCTTCGCACCGTCGAACATCACCGAGCCGAAGCCGAGGTCGATCGCCTGGCGGGTCAGCTCCTCGTCCTCCGCGTGGTCGAGGTGGACGGCGACGTGGGCCTGTGACGCCGCCGCGACGGCGATGGTCGCGCGGGCGATCGGCTCGAGGCCGCCGTGGTAGGTGACGCAGTTCTGCGAGATCTGCAGGATGACGGGCAGCTGCGTCTCCTCTGCGGCGGCGACGAGGGCTTCCGCCGTCTCCAGATGGATGACGTTGAAGGCGCCGATCCCGGTCTGCCGGGAGGCGGCGGAGTGCATCAGGTCGGCGGTGGAGACGAGCGGCATGGCTTCCTTACTGGGACGGATGGTGCGGGATGGACGGTGTCAGGGACCGGCGGCGGTTCAGCCGGTGACGATCAGGCGGGTCTCGATCTCGGGGTACGACGGGTCGAGCTCCCCGGCCAGCGGGGCGAGCACGGCGGCGGCCGACCAGGCCGTCGCCCTGCGCAGGATGCGCTCGGGATCGGTGACGCCCGCCGCCAGGCAGGCGGCGACCGCTGCGACCCCGGCGTCCCCTGCCCCGGTGGCGTTGCCGTGCAGCGGCTCGGCCAGCCGGGCGCGGACGGGGGAGGAGGACGGGCCGATCGCGAGCATCCCGTCGGCCCCGAGCGAGACGAGCAGCAGACCGGCGCCGCGGTCGAGGAGGATGCGCGCACCGGCGACGGGGTCGCTCTCTCCCGTGCTCTCCGCCAGCTCTCTGCGGTTCGGTTTGAGGACGGAGGCGCCGGCTTCCGCGGCGCGCAGGAGGCCCGGACCCGTCGCATCCACGATGCTCGGGATGCCCCTGGCCGCCGCGAGCGCGACCAGCTCCGCGTAGAAGTCCTCCGGCGCTCCGGGCGGGAGACTGCCCGAGCCGACGATGCAGGTGGCCGGCACGGACAGCCGGGTGACCGCATCCCACAGCGCGGACCATTCCGCGGAGGAGAGCTGGTCGCCGGTCTCGTTGAAGATGGTGGTGAGCCCGCTGCCTCTGTCGACGATGGCGACGCTGCTGCGGGTCTGCGCGGCGACCGGGACGACCTCGTGCGGAACCCCGCTCGCGCCGAGGTCGTCGGCCAGGCGCAGCCCGGCGACCCCACCGGCGGTGGTCAGCGCGAACGCGCTCCCGCCGGTCTGCGCGATCACGCGGGCCACGTTGATGCCCTTGCCTCCCGCGCGCGCCGCAGGGGCGGCGACGCGATGGCTCTCGCCCACGTCGAGCTCGTCGACCGCGTATGTGAGGTCGACGGCCGGGTTGGGGGTGACGGTCAGGATCATGCTGTCTGCTCCTCAGCTTGCTGCTCGGCGGGCGTCGCGGCGTCGAGCAGGTCGCGGGCGCGCAGGGCGGCTCCGATCACCCCGGCGTTCTCGCCGATGCTCGCCGGGAGCAGCACGGGACGTCGCTGGAAGGTGAGGATCGCATCCAGCCGCGCGGCCAGCGGCTCGAACAGGGCGGGGCCGGCCTGGGCGAGACCCCCGCCGATGACGATGGCCTCCGGCGCGAGCAGCGCGACGGTGTGCGAGAGGTCGAGGGCGAGCGCATCCAGTGCAGAGTCCCAGACGGACTGCGCCACGGCGTCGCCGGCCGCAGCGAACTCGAGCACCTCCTTGGCGCCGGGGACGGCGACGCCGGAGAGCGCGGTGTACCGGCGGGCGATGGCCGCCGCGGAGGCGATGGCCTCCAGGCAGCCGCGACCGCCGCAGGCGCACTCCGGACCGTCAGCGACGCGGGAGTGGCCCATCTCGCCCGCCATGCCGCCGCCCGTGTGCAGGCGGCCGTCCACGAAGATCGCGCCGGCGATCCCTGTGCCGATGGCCATCACGACCACGTCGCGGTACGGCGCAGCGGCTCCGATCCTGTGCTCGGCCTCTCCCGCTCCTCGCACGTCGTGGCTGAACGTGACCGGCAGTCCGACGGTCTCCTCGACGCGGGCGCGGAACGGGAAGTCGTGCCAACGCAGATTCTCCGAGAAGACGCCGATGCCGGCCTCGTCGTCGACGTGGCCGGGCACGAGCAGCCCGATGGCGAGCGGACGGACCTCCGGATGCTCGGCCCTGAACCGCGAGGACAGCTCGGCGACGGCGGAGACGACGGCCTCGGCCGTCTGGTCGCCGTCGTGCGGTGTCGCCCGGCGTTCGAGCGCGACGATCCTGCCGTCCGCGTCGATCAGCGCGGCCTTCATGTCCGTGCCCCCGACGTCGAAGGCGAGCACGGCGTGGCCGGCGCCGAGCGGAGCCGACCGGGACGGGGAAGTGGCGTGCTCTGTCACGGCGCGAGGATGACGGAGCGGGTCAGGTTGCGGGGGTGGTCGGGATCGAGCTCGAAGCGGCGAGCGCGGGCGAGCGCGACCCGCTGGGCGCGGATCAGGTCGGCCATGCCGTCGAGGTCGCTGTTCTCGAAGTGCGCGCCCGTCACCGCGACATCGGCGGCGAGCCCGGACGGCGCAGAGCCGAACATCCAGGTGACGCGGCCGGGAGCAGCGATGGCGATCGGTCCGTGGCGGTACTCCTTGGCCGGGTACGACTCCGTCCAGGACTGCGAGGCCTCGCGCATCTTCAGCGCGGCCTCGTGGGCGAGGCCCACGGTCCAGTAGGCGCCGAGGAAGGAGTACTGGTCGGCGGAGACCAAGGTGTCGTCGAGCTCCTCGTCGACCGCGGTCTGCGCATCCCGGATCGCGGTGTCGATGTTCTCTCCGAGCGACGCACGGATCAGCGCGAGGGAGGTGGTGGCGAAGCGCGTCTGCACCACGGACTTCTCGTCGGCGAACGGCAGAGCGACGACGTCGTCGACCAGGTCGACGAGCGGGGTGTTCGGGTCGCCGACGACGCCGACGGTCCTGGCCGTGCTCCCGGATGCGCGGAGCTGTTCGAGCAGTTCGAGCACCTCGGTCGTCGTCCCCGACCTCGTGAGCGCGACGACCGCGTCGTACTCACGGTCGACGAACGCCTCGGAGGCGGCGAACGCGTCGGTGACGCCCAGCCCGGCGGTCTCCCGGAGGGTGGCGTACGACTGCGCCATGAACCAGGAGGTGCCGCAGCCGACGACGGCGATGCGCTGTCCGGTCGACGGCAGGAGCGACTGCTCTGCACGCAGATCGGCCGCGCGCGCCCAGGTCTCCGGCTGCGAACGGAGTTCGGCCTCCATGTCGGCACCGAGCGTGGATGCTTGCGTCACTACTACGTCTCCTGTCTGTCGCCAACCACTTCCAGGACAATGATCGCTTATGAGCGATAAGTCTGTCTAGTGATCATCTTCAATCGCTCATTGGCGCCTTTTGCCGGATCTGTTGCGACGGAATTAACGCCGTGTAACGATCTGGGCGGAATTCCTTGACGAGCGCCCCAGTAGGCGCAATGATTCGAGCATCCAGTGAATACATGTGATTGTTTCGTGCAGGAACAAATCACAAAGGATCAATACTGACGCACCGTCGCGCAGCACTTCGTACCTTGCACCTGACGGTTCGTTCCCTTCGAGAGTGAGGAAGTCCATGAAGAAATCCCTGCGGTGGGGCGCAGCCGTCGCGATGGCGACAGCGGCGACCATGACACTCGCATCCTGTGGATTCGGCGGCGGCTCCGGCGGCGGATCGTCCAGCGGTGCGCAAAGCCTGGACCTCATGGTCGCGAGCTATTCGGACAACACCAAGGCCGAGTGGCAGTAGATCATCAAAGACTTCGAGGCGAAGAACAGCGGCATCACCGTCAACCTCGACGTCGAGTCGTGGACGGACATCAACAACGTCATCAAGACGCGCATCCAGGCCGGCAAGCAGCCGGACATCCTGAACATCGACGCCTTCGCCGGTTTCGCGGCGGACGACCTGCTCTACCCGGCCAAGGACATCGTCTCGTCGAAGACGCTCGACGACTTCCAGTCGGCGTTCGCCAAGAACGCGTCGATCGACGGCACCCAGTACGGCCTGCCGTTCATCGCCTCCGCCCGCGCGCTGTTCTACAACAAGGACCTGTTTGCCAAGGCGGGCATCACCGACCCGCCCAAGACCTGGGCGGAGTTCGAGACGGACGCCGGCAAGCTCAAGGCGGCGGGCGTCACCGGATACGGGATGCCCCTCGGCAGCGAGGAAGCCCAGGCCGAGACCGCCATCTGGTTCTACGGAGCAGGCGGAGGGTACGGCGACGCGAAGAAGCTGACCATCGACAGCTCGGAGAACGTCGACGGCGCCACCGAGATGCAGAAGATCATCAACTCCGGCGTGACGGAGGCGAACCCTGGTTCGACCAACCGCACCCCGCTGATGAACGTCTTCATCCAGGGCCAGATCGGGATGCAGATCGGCCTCCCGCCGATCGTCGGCCAGATCAAGGACAAGAACCCGAGTCTCAAGTACGGCATCGCGCCCATCCCCACCAAGGACGGCTCAGCGTTCACGCTCGGCGTCGCTGACCACCTGATGGCCTTCAAGGGCAAGACGGACAAGACGGCCTCGATCAAGAAGTTCCTCGACTACTTCTACTCGGCGGACGTCTACACCAAGTGGGTCGGCGCGGAGGGCTTCCTGCCCACCACCAAGTCCGGCGCGGACGCGATGGCCTCCGACGAGACCATCAAGCCGTTCCTCGACCTGCTGCCGAACGCCAAGTTCTACCCGTCCACCAACCCCAACTGGGCAGCAGCGCAGGGGGCGATCCAGAGCCAGATCGGTCAGCTCGGTCAGGGTGCCAACCCGGCAGACCTGCTGAAGTCGATCCAGGCGAAGGCCGACGGGCAGTAGTCAGCGCGGCATGAGTCACACCATCGAAACGACCGAGACGGGGACGGCCACCGGCCGTCCCCGTCGCGGGGCGTCGCAGAAACCGCAGGGCACGGGCGCCCGTGACCTGGCGAACGCGGTCCCCTGGACGCTGCCCGCCCTCATCCTGATCTTCGGCGTGGTGCTGTTCCCCGCCGGCTACATGATCTTCAACTCCACCAGGAAGATCTCGGTCGCCGGAGTCGACCACGGCTCCGTCGGTTTCCAGAACTACCTCACGGTGCTCAACCGGCCCGAGCTGCCTGGCATCCTGTTCAACACGCTGCTCTGGGTCGCGTCCGTGGTGGTGCTGACCGTCGTGATCTCGCTCGCGCTCTCGCAGTTCCTGAACAAGAACTTCCCCGGCAGGCAGTGGGTGCGGATGGCCATCCTCATCCCGTGGGCGGCCAGCGTGGTGATGACCACGACCGTCTTCGTCTACGGCCTCGACCCGTTCTACGGCATCATCAACAAGTTCCTGGTGGATGTGCACCTGCTCGCCGAGCCGTTCGGCTTCACCAAGGAGCCGGTGCCGGCGTTCCTCTCTTCCATCGCGATCGCGGTGTTCGTCTCCCTGCCGTTCACCACGTACACGCTGCTCGCGGGTCTCGCGGGCATCCCGGGCGACATGCTCGAGGCGGCGAAGATGGACGGCGCCGGCGCTGCTCGCACGTACTTCGGCGTCACGCTCCCGAACCTCCGCAACGCCATCGCCCTCGCCAGCCTCATCAACATCATCAACGTCTTCAACAACCTGCCCATCCTGAAACTGATGACAGGGGCGATCCCCGGCTACAAGGCGGACACGACGACGACATACATGTTCAAACTGCTGCAGAACGAGCAGAGGATCGACCTGTCGAGCGCGCTCAGCGTGATCAACTTCCTGATCGTGCTCGTGGTCGTGGCGCTCTACCTGTGGATCGTCAAACCCATGAAGGAGGTCTCGTGAGCGTCCAGGCCCCCAGCATCGCCGCCCCGGTGACGCCGCCGCGCCGTCGCCGTCCCGCCGAGAACCGGTTCACCGGCAGGGTCGCAGGCCGGATGGTCGCCGGTCTCGTGATCGCGCTGATCTTCATCGCGCCGTACCTGATCATGCTGGTCGGCTCGTTCAAGAGCCGCAACAACATCCTGACGGTGCCTCCGACCTACCTGCCGACTACCTGGCATCCGGAGAACTACCTCACGATGTGGTCGACGCCGGAGACGCCGCTGCCCGAGAACCTCATCTCGACCATCGTGATCTCGGTGTTCGCGACGGCGCTCGTGCTGCTGGTCTGCGTGCCGGCGGCCTATTACACGGCGCGGTTCCGGTTCCCGGGGCGCGGGGTGTTCCTCTTCCTCGTGATCGTCACCCAGATGCTGCAGCCGACGGTGCTCGCGACCGGCCTCTTCAAAGAGATGGTCGCCCTCGGCATCAACGACACCTGGCTGGCGATGATCCTCGTCAACGCGGCCTTCAACCTGGCGTTCGCGATCTGGATCATGCACAACTTCTTCGCGGGAGTGCCCAAAGAAGTGGACGAGGCCGCCCAGCTCGACGGCGCAGGCAAATGGACCGTGCTCTTCCGGGTGCAGCTGCCCCTGGTCTGGCCGGGAATCGTGACGGCGATCATCTACACGTTCGTCGCATCCTGGAACGAGTTCGCGGCGAGCCTGGTCATCCTGTCGACGGACGCCAACCAGCCGCTCTCTGTGGCCCTCACCAAATTCGTCGGCCAGTACGACGCCGCCTGGCAGTACGTCTTCGCGGTGTCGATCGTGGCGGTCATCCCGGTGGTGGTGCTGTTCATGCTCATCGAGAAACGACTCGTGGGCGGACTCACGCAGGGCAGCGTGAAGTAGACCGGTGGGGGTGCCCGCGCGTGTGGCGCGATGCGGGCGCCTCCCACCTGGGGTGTGAGGGTGGTTCGGAGCCGGCCATGCTATTTCTGGGTGCTATGGCAGCTGTGGATGATGGGCTCCGTCGCATCCGGATGTGGAACGAGGGGGGACACCCGTGGCCGCTCTGGGAGGACGGACCGGTCTCGCCGGACGACCTCGATATTGGCAAACCGCTTGCCGCGCGACTTCATGCGTGGCGCGCTCGATGGGAACACCTGCAGGATCCCGCCATCGGATGGACTGAGCCCACCGCGCAGGACGAGTGGGAGGCGCAGGGGGACGCATTGTTCGACGAACTCCAGCGCGAGACGCGGGGCGTGGCCGTGATCGTGCCCTGCTACCTGGCAGCGGAGGGGTGGTAAGCCAGCACGAGCTCGCCACCCCTCCTCCGGAGCGGCTTGCTGGTTAGCAGCTGGCCTTCGGGGTGGGGTAAGCGGTGATGAGCCGGTCGCTGTTGGTGGCCCAGACCGCGGCAACCCGAATGATCATCAGAACCACCTGTGGTCGGTCCCGATCCACGAGATAGAGGTCGGTGACCCCGCACTTGGTCTGCGAAGTCGGATTACCGCCGACGTACTCCGGCCAGCTGACCACCGAACCTACAGCCCCGGCCATGAGGTCATCCCAGGAATCGACGCCCTGCCACGCCGGATTCCATCCCTTGGCACGAGCTTGATCCAGCTTGGACTGCCAATCTTCCTTGTGTCGGTCTTCGATATGGCGATACCCCCAACCGCTTGTACCCCCGTCACCGCACTTCAATCGCACATCGTGACCGAAGCCGTCCCAGAAATGGGTGTATTCGGCGAAGACCTCATCTTTGATGCTGAACGTATAGCAGCTCACCCATTGGCTCAGATTGATGAGCCGAGCCTTCCGGTCGCCCTCGGAGGCCGGGGTGCTGTGAAGGTCGATCTCGTGCGTGCGGATGGTGTCTTCGAGGTCGACGAGATTGTCACCGACTTTGACGTACATACGCGCGCCGTCCGCCGACGGAGCATCGGAAGCGCGGGCAGGCGCCCCGGAGATCGCAGTCATCGCGAGAGCGACGACGGCTACGCCTGCACCGAATCGTGCGCGCCTGGCCGGGGTTTTCATCTGGACGATCGATTTCCACTGCATTGAAGCCTCCATTGTCTTTCGTTACAGTCTGAACATGTTCACATAAAAATCCAGTCGACATAAACCCACAACGTTAAATATCTATTGAAGACCAACCTGACCCCACGTGCGCACTCGCCCCGCGGAGAGTACGATCGCGGCGAACACACAGACCGGGGTCGGCAGACTGGGACTATGAGCGTGAGAGAGCGGCTCGGCGTGCTCGCCGAGAGGGGTACCGCATCGCCGTCGCGGATTCGCGTGGCCGGGCGCGAGTATCGCTGGTGGGTGGTCGTCCTGGCCGTGTTCGTCGCATCCCGGGTGTTCACCACGACGCTGATGGTGACCCTGTACGTTGCGGCGACCGTCGGTGAGTGGCATTTCGCCAGCTCGCGCACCGAGCCCAGCTTCTGGACGTTCTCCGGGTCGTGGGATGCGTCCTATTACCGGAAGATCGCCGAAGGCGGGTACCCGACGACGCTCCCGACCGACGGCAGTGGGCATGTGCAGCAGAACTCGTGGGCGTTCCTGCCGCTGTTCCCCGCCATCGCGCGCGGGCTCATGTTCGTCACCGGGCTCGGGTTCTATCCGGCCGCTGTCATCGTCGCCACGGTGTTCGGCGCTGCGGCGACGCTCGTGCTGTACCGGCTGGTCGCATCCAGGGTCGGCGCGTCGAACGCGCTGTGGGCGGCCGTGCTGTTCTGTTTCGGGCCGCTCTCGTTCGTGCTGCAGATCGCGTACGCGGAGAGCCTGTTCTTCTTCCTGATGTTCGCGGCGCTGTGGGCGATGATGGCGAGGCGGTACTGGCTGATCATCCCCTTCGGGGTGGCGGCCGCGTTCACCAAACCGGGGGAGCTGGCGCTGCCGCTCGCGCTCGGGATCGTGTTCCTGGTGCGCCTGGTCGTCGCCCGGCGCGGACAGGATGCGTTCGGCTGGCGGGAGCGGATCGCGATGATCGTGGCCGGGGGAGTGACGGCGGTGGCCGGGCTCGCGTGGCCGCTGATCGCATCCGTCGTCACCGGATACGCGGACGCGTACGTCGAGACCGAGCTGTCGTGGTGGACCGGGTTCATCGGGCGGGTCGCCTTCGTGCCGCTGACGCCGTGGTTCCTGTTCACCTGGAAGTACGCGAACGTGATCGGGGCACTCCTGGTGGTGGCCGCGATCGGCGGGTTCGCCTGGCTGCTCAGCAGGCCGAGCGTCCGCGCGCTCGGCACGGAGATGGTGGCGTTCGCGGCGAGCTACGGGCTCTACCTGTTCGCGGTGTTCCTGCCGCAGCAGAGCCTGTTCCGGCTGCTGATGCCGCTGGCGCCGCTCGCAGGTGCGCCGGCGCTCGCCGCCAACAGACGGGTCAGGATGATCGTGCTGATCTGCGGGATCGCCCTGCAGCCGGTCGCGCTGCTGCTGCTCTGGTTCCTCGGCTACCCCTGATCGAGGTCAGGAACTGACGCGTTCCCGCCAGCGCACCTCCGGCACACGGCGGAAGTTGGTCCCCGCCGCCTCCCAGTGCTCCGCGAGGTCGGCGACGCGCTCGGCGAAGTCGTCGAAGTCGCGGGCCGTCTCCACCGCATCCGTGTCGGACGGTGCAGGCGACCAGCCGATCTCCGCCACCGCGGCGAGGCGGGGGAACACCATCTCCTCGATGTCGGACACGGTCTCCACCGTCTCCGTCCAGAGCGGAGCCTCCACGCCCAGGATGTGCGCCTCGGTGAGCCCGGGGACCACCCGCGCCGGATCCCACTCGTACGACTGTCGCAGCGTGGTCGGGCCGTCCGCCCAGTCCTGGCCGAGGCGGTCGCCCTCCTCGTAGACGATGTCGAGGTATGCGACGTCGGCCGGGGACATGATCACCGAGCCGCCCTGGCGCACGAACGACAGGGTCTCGTCGGCGGCGCTGCCGCGCGGGGTGAGGAAGTCCCAGTACTGGCCGACCGTGCCATCCGGCAGGTCGCCGCTCTTCCCCATCTCGTGCCAGCCGGCCGGGATCTTGCCGTGGCGGGCGACCGTCGCCGCTGCGTCCGCGATGAAGGCGAGGAAGTCGGCCGGGTCCGTGCTCTGGCACTCGTCTCCGCCGATGTGCAGGTACGGCCCCGGCGTGAGCGCGGCGACCTCGCGCACGACGTCGTCGACGAAGCGCGCCGTCGTCTCGTCGCCGGAGAGGAGGGTGCTGAAGCCGACCTTCGACCCGGTGTAGAGGGCGGGGGAGACGCCGTCGGCGTTCAGCTCCGGATACGAGGCGAGTGCCGCGTTGGTGTGGCCGGGCATGTCCAGTTCGGGGACCACCGTGACGTGCCGCTCCGCCGCGTACGCCACCAGATCGCGGAACTCGTCCTGCGTGTAGAAGCCGCCGTCGCTGCCGTCGCTCCCGGTCGACCCGCCGTGCGCTGTGAGGTTCGGCCAGCTGTCGATGTGGATGCGCCACCCCTGGTCGTCGGTCAGGTGCAGGTGCAGGTGGTTGACCTTGAGGAGCACGATCGCGTCGATGAAGCGCTTGACCGCATCCGGGGTGAAGAAGTGCCTCGCGACGTCGAGCATCGCTCCGCGGTACGCGTAGCGGGGGTGGTCGACGATCCGGACGGCGTCGATGGTGAGCGGATCGGACCCGCACTCGGCGGGGACCAGCTGCCGCAGGGTCTGGACGCCCCAGAACGCGCCGGCGGTGGTCGCCGCTCCGATGCGCACGCCCTCCGCCGCGACCTCGAGCGCGTAGCCCTCCGCTTCGTGGCCGTCCGGAGCCTCGTCGTCCGCGATGACGATGGCGATGTCGCCGAACGCCGGAGGCTCGTGCACGACGGTGAGGCTGCGGCTGCAGTCGGAGGCGAGCTCAGCGCGGAGCAACTCGGCGACGGAGGAGGCTCCCGGGCCTGCGACGCTGATCCGCGCATCCGGTGCGAGGGTGAACGGCGCGGAATCGATGGACTCGAGCATCGCCGGGCGGGGGATGACCACGCGTTCTCCTTCAACTGAGTATGCGTTGGGTGCTTGGTGTGCTGACGGCCGTCGTTGCCCGCCCCTCCGGTCGGCCACCTGCGAGTATTGCAGCCCTCCTAACAAACGGCAAGGGTTCGCCTCCCAGCCGCCCTTTGCTATGCTTGCTCGCGTCGCGACTGGCGCTCAAATGGTCACCATTGGGGAGCGACGAATGCCCAGCGAAACGGGCGGATCGGCCGCGCGCCTGGGTCGATACGGGAACCATCCCACCCGTCTGCGTTCACTGCTGAGTTGCATTTATAAGGAGCCGGTTTTGACTGACACACTCCCATCCACGTTCACGGCCCCGCTCGCGGAGGTCGACCCGGAGATCGCAGAGGTCCTGGCGCTCGAGCTCGGCCGCCAGCGCGACTACCTCGAGATGATCGCGTCCGAGAACTTCGTGCCGCGCGCGGTGCTCGAATCCGTCGGCTCCGTGCTCACCAACAAGTACGCCGAGGGCTACCCCGGCCGTCGGTACTACGGCGGCTGCGAGTACGTCGACATCGCCGAGCAGCTCGCGATCGACCGCGCGAAGAGCCTGTTCAAGGCCGAGTACGCCAACGTCCAGCCGCACTCCGGCGCGAGTGCCAACGCGGCCGTGCTGTCCGCCATCGCGACGCCGGGCGACACCATCCTCGGTCTGGAGCTCGCCCACGGCGGTCACCTGACCCACGGCATGAAGCTCAACTTCTCCGGCAAGCTCTACAACGCCGTCTCCTACGGCGTCGACCCGGAGACCTTCCTCGTCGACATGAACGTCGTGCGCGACAAGGCGCTCGAGCACAAGCCGCAGGTCATCATCGCCGGCTGGTCCGCATACCCGCGTCACCTCGACTTCGCCGCGTTCCGCGCGATCGCCGACGAGGTCGGCGCGAAGCTCTGGGTGGACATGGCGCACTTCGCCGGTCTCGTCGCCGCGGGCATCCACCCGTCGCCCGTCCCGTTCGCCGATGTCGTGTCGTCGACCGTGCACAAGACCATCGGCGGCCCGCGCTCGGGCTTCATCGTCTCCCGCGACATGGAGCTCGCCAAGAAGCTCAACTCCAACGTCTTCCCCGGCCAGCAGGGCGGCCCGCTGATGCACGTGATCGCCGCCAAGGCGACCGCGTTCAAGCTCGCGGCGACCGACGAGTTCCGCGACCGGCAGGAGCGCACCGTCCGCGGCGCGCAGATCCTGGCCGACCGCCTGACGGCGGAGGACTCCCGTGCCGGTGGCGTGGATGTGCTCACCGGAGGCACCGACGTGCACCTCGTGCTCGCCGACCTGCGCAATTCGCAGCTCGACGGCCAGCAGGCGGAGGACGTGCTGCACGAGGTCGGCATCACGGTCAACCGCAACGCCGTCCCGTTCGACCCGCGCCCGCCGATGGTGACCTCCGGTCTCCGCATCGGCACCCCGGCGCTCGCGACCCGCGGCTTCGGCGACGTGCAGTTCACCGAGGTGGCCGAGATCATCGCAGCAGCGCTGCAGCCCGGCGCGGACACCGCATCCCTCCGCAGCCGTGTCGACGCGCTCACCGCCGCGTTCCCGCTCTACCCCGGCCTGACCCCGTCCGGCCAGGACGCGTTCCCGGTCGAGCTCCCCTCCTCCATCTAGCCCGGCCCCCTCACCTCCCGCAGCAATCGAGTCGGGACTTCTGTACGCGGCACGCCGTCGGCGGGCGTGCACAGGTCCCGGCTCGACGGCGTCACAACGTTAGGAGCGCGGATGAGCGCACAGATTCTGGACGGCAAGAAGACAGCGGCCGCGATCAAGGCGGAGCTGAAGGAGCGCGTCAGCGTGCTGCGCGAGCAGGGCGTCGTGCCCGGGCTCGGCACGATCCTGGTCGGCGACGACCCCGGATCGCAGTGGTACGTCGCCGGCAAGCACCGCGACTGCGCGGAGGTGGGCATCTCGTCCATCCGCCGCGATCTGCCCGCCGACATCTCGCAGGCCGAGCTCGAGGCCGTGATCGAGGACCTCAATAGCGACCCGGACTGCACCGGCTTCATCGTGCAGCTCCCTCTGCCGCCGCACATCGACACCGACGCGATCCTCGAACTGGTCGACCCGGCGAAGGACGCCGACGGGCTGCACCCGACCAACCTCGGCAGGCTCGTCCTCAACGTCAACCGCCCGATCACCACGCCTCTGCCGTGCACGCCCCGCGGCGTCATCGAGCTGATGCTGCGTCACGGCATCGAGCTCGCGGGCAAGGACGTGGTCGTCGTCGGTCGCGGCGTGACCGTCGGCCGTGCGATCGGCTCGCTGCTGACCCGCCGCGAGATCAACGCCACCGTCACGCTCACCCACACCGGAACGGTCGACCTGGATGCGCACCTCAAGCGCGCAGACGTGATCGTCGCCGCCGCAGGCGTGGCCGGCCTGGTCACCGCGGACAACGTGAAGCCGGGCGCGATCGTCCTGGATGTCGGCGTGAGCCGCATCGACGACCCGGAGACCGGCAAGAGCCGCGTGGCCGGGGACGTGGCCCCCGAGGTGGCGGAGGTCGCCGCCTGGGTGTCCCCGAACCCTGGAGGCGTCGGCCCGATGACGCGCGCTCTGTTGCTGCAGAACGTGGTGGAGTCGGCGGAGCGCTCCCTGCGATGAGCGACAGGACGCATCCGGCTGTCGAAGCGGTCGAGGCTGCCCTGCTCGCGGCGGGTGTCGAGCCGCGCGTGCGCTGGTTCGAGTCCGCGACGCCGACGGCGGTCTCCGCCGCGTCCGAGCTGGGCGTCGAGGTCGGCGCCATCGCCAACTCGCTCGTCTTCACCATCGACGACGAGCCGCTGCTCGTGATGACCTCGGGCGCGCACCGGGTCGACACCGCGTTCCTGGGGGAGCGGCTCGGCGGGCGCATCCGGCGTGCCGACGCCGACACGGTGAAGGCCGCGACCGGCCAGACCATCGGCGGTGTCGCGCCGGTCGGGCACCCGGCTCCGCTGCGCACGGTGGTGGATGTGGCGCTCGCCGGATACCCGGAGGTGTGGGCCGCCGCCGGTCACGCGCACACGGTGTTCTCGACCACGTTCGAGGAACTGGTGCGTATCACCGGCGGAACTCCCGGCCCGGTCGCGGAGTAGCCTGCACCCTCCACCGCGCGATGATTCCTTCGAATCATAAATCGTATACGGTATGGTATCTTGGCTGCGAGCATGTCAGCTCGTACAGACAACGACGTCGAACCAAGGAGAACCTTTCCATGACAAGGCCGCATCCCAGCGCCCCCGACGGCGCGACCGCATCCGGTCGGCACTTCACCCCGACCGGCAGCTTCGCCGCCCAGACCGACCGGCGCCGCGTGGTCTTCGCCACCGTCGTCGGCACGACGGTCGAGTGGTACGACTTTTTCATCTACGCCTCGGCCGCCGGGCTCGTCTTCGGTCAGCTGTTCTTCGAACCGGCCGGACCGCAGATCGCCACGGTGCTGTCGTTCCTCACCGTGGGCATCAGCTTCCTGTTCCGCCCGCTCGGGGCGTTCATCGCCGGGCACCTCGGCGACAAGTACGGGCGACGGCTCGTGCTGATGATCACGCTCATCCTGATGGGCGTCTCGACGGCCTTGGTCGGTCTGCTGCCGACCTACGCCGCCATCGGGATCGCCGCGCCGATCCTGCTGATCGTCCTGCGCATCCTGCAGGGCATCTCGGCGGGCGGCGAGTGGGGCGGCGCTGTGCTGATGGCCGTCGAGCACGCGCCGACCGCGCGCCGCGGGCTGTTCGGTGCATCGCCACAGATCGGCGTCCCGCTCGGCCTGCTGCTGGCGTCGGGGACGATGGCCCTCATGGCGCTGATCGCGCCGGGCGACGCCTTCCTGGTCTGGGGCTGGCGCGTGCCGTTCCTGCTGTCGGTGGTGCTCATCGTGATCGGCTACTACATCCGGAAGCGGGTGGATGAGAGCCCCGTGTTCCAGGAGATCGCGGCCCGCAAGGAGCAGACCCGCACTCCCATCGTCGCGCTGTTCAAGCGGCACGCGCTCCTGGTCGTCATCGCCGCGCTGATCTTCGCGGGGAACAACGCGGTCGGCTACATGACCACCGGCGGGTACATCCAGAACTACGCGACCAACCCGGATGGGCCGATCGGCCTCGACCGCGGACCTGTGCTGTGGGCGGTCACCGGCTCGGCGGTGACCTGGCTGCTGTCGACCTGGTACGCGGGCTGGCTGAGCGACAGGATCACCAGGCGCACGACGTACATCGCGGGCTGGGTGCTGCAGCTCGCCGGGGTGTTCGCGTTGTTCCCGCTCGTGAACACCGGCGACGTGTGGCTGCTGTTCCTCGGTGTCGCGCTCCTGACGATCGGGCTCGGCTTCACCTACGGGCCGCAGGCGGCGTACTACGCCGAGCTGTTCCCCGCATCCGTGCGGTTCTCCGGCGTCTCGATCTCGTACGCGATCGGCGCGATCCTGGGCGGTGCGTTCGCGCCCACCATCGCGACGGCGCTGGTGCAGGCGACGGGGTCGACGTTCGCCGTCACCCTCTACCTGGCGGGCATGACCGTGATCGGCCTGCTGGCGACACTGCTGCTGCGCGACCGCAGCGGCATCCCGCTCGGCCCCGACCACGAGCGCGAGCAGGCCGCCTCCCCGATCTACGGAGTGCGCTGAGCTGTCTAGCGGTGGGCGGCGACGAGGCCGAGGTAAACCTCGGCGTTGCGGAGGAGGCCGGCGCGCTCGTCGTCGGTGAGGGGGCGGCGGACCTTCCCGGGAAGGCCGGCGACGAGGGAGCCGGGCGGGATGACGGCTCCCTCCAGGACCAGCGTGCCGGCGGCCAGGAGGGAGCCGGCGCCGACGACGGCTCCGTTGAGCACAGTGGCGTGCATCCCGACCAGCACGCCGTCCTCGATGGTGCAGCCGTGCAGCACGGCATTGTGGCCGACGGACACGTCGGAGCCGACGGTGAGTGGGAACCCGGCGTCGACGTGGCAGGAGACGTTGTCCTGAAGGTTGCTGCGCTCGCCGATCCGGATGTCCTCCGCCTCGGCCCGCAGCACGGCGTTGTACCAGACGCTGGAGTCCGCGGCGAGGTGCACCCGCCCGGCGAGCACGGCGCCGTGGGCGACGAAAGCGGTGTCGTGGACCTCGGGGGCCGAGCCGTCGGCGAGGGTGATTCGAGTCATGCCGTCAGCATAACCAGCCGGGTCAGCCGTCGGCGGGGTCAGCGCTGGTCGTCGACCAGGATGAAGCGGTCGCGCACCACCCGCTTCTTCGGCGCGCCGTGCTTCCCGGTCACGTCGAGGGCTGCCCGCACCTCGTCCAGGATGCTCGGCGGAAGCGCGAGCGGCGCCTCGTCCGGCTGGTCGACGGTGCCGGGCGGGTAGTCGACGCCCGGGGTGGTGGACATCTCCACGTGTGCGCCGAGCACCGTCTTGATGCGCGGCTTCGCCGCATCCCGGAACCGGATGAGCCTGTCGATCGTCTGCACGAATTGGGCGCGGTCGCGCACGTACAGGTTGCCTGGGCAGACCGTGTCCCCCGTGAACAGGATGCGCGTCGCCCTGTCGTAATAGACCACCGCGGACGGCTCGTGGCCGGGTGCGCCGATCACGTCGATGACGCGGCCGCCGAGGTCGAACGGGACGATGGCATCCGGCCAGGACGGGAAGCCGAAGAAGGCGATCACCTCGGCGGGGGTGGTGCCGACCACCGTCGTCCCCGGCCGTGCGGCGAGCAGGGCGTCGCCCGCGATGTGGTCGCCGTGCGCGTGGGTGTGCGCCACCACCAGTTCGTACGGCCGGGCGAACCGGGCGGGATGCTTGCGCAGCCAGGTCTCGATCGCGCCGTCGACGGCTCCGCGCAGCGCGAAGACGCGCTCGTCGCCGGTCGCTCCGGTGTCGAAGAGGATCGCCCGGTCGCGGCCGAAGAGGAGGAACAGGAACGGCGCCTCCCAGTGGGAGGCCTTCGGCTGGCGGAGCTGGACGGTGTCGGGGTCGAGCCAGGTGACGTCGGCAGCGGTCATACCGTCAATTCTCGCGCTTCGCGCCCTCCGATGCGCTGACGGTGAACAGATCGGGCTGCCCGAATCCGTGCTCGGCGAATGCACCGTCGAGGGCGACGAGCACGCGGCTCATCGCGTCGGACGGGACGAGCGCGATGGCGGAGCCGCCGAAGCCGCCGCCGGTCATGCGCGCGCCGATGGCGCCGTTGGCCTGCGCGGTCTCCACGGCGAGGTCGAGCTCTGGCACCGAGATCTCGAAGTCGTCGCGCATGGACCGGTGCGAGGCGTCGAGGAGTTCGCCGATGGCGGCAGGGCCGTGCTCGCGCAGCGTGCGCACGGTGTCGAGGACGCGCTGGTCCTCCGTCACGACGTGGCGGACACGGCGGAAGGTCACGTCGTCGAGGAGTTCGCGGGCGCGGTCGAGGTCGGCCACGCTCACGTCGCGCAGCGATTCGACGCCGAGCGCTGCGGCCCCGGCCTCACAGGATGCGCGGCGGTCGGCATACCCGCCAGTGGCGTGCGAGTGCTCGACGCCCGTGTCGATGATCAGCATCTCCAGACCGGCGGCCTCGAGACCGAGCGGCACGACCTGCGCGTCCAGCGTGCGGCAGTCGAGGAAGACGACGGAGTCGCGTTCGCCGAGCAGGGAGGCGGACTGGTCCATGATCCCGGTCGGCGCACCGACGGCGACGTTCTCCGCCCGCTGGCCGACCTTCGCCAGCGTCTGCCTGTCCAGGCCGAGCTGCCAGACCTCGTTGAGGGCCACAGCGACCGCACTCTCGATGGCCGCTGACGACGAGAGTCCGGCGCCGACGGGAACGTTCGAGTCGATGAGCACGTCGAAGCCGGGGACGGCATCCAGGTCGGCGCCGAACTCGCCGAGCGCCCAGGCGACGCCGAGCGGGTACGCCGACCAGCCGGAGAGCACCTCCGGACCGAGGTCGGCGAGGTCGATCTCGACCAGTTCGTCGGCGAACGAGCTGCCCACCCGCACGGTGCGGTCGTCGCGGAGCCCGAGGGCGGCGACGGTGCGGCGGTTGATCGCCAGCGGAAGCACGAAGCCCTCGTTGTAGTCTGTGTGCTCGCCGATCAGGTTGACGCGGCCGGGGGCGGACCAGACGCCGTCGGCATCCCTGCCGAAGATCTCGGCGAAGCTGTCGCGGGTGTCCTGGCGGAGGTCGGTCATCGGTCGGCCTTTCTGGGGGTGAGTCCGGTGATTCCCGCGGGCAGCTCGCCGGCGGGATCGTCCCTGTCGGCGCGGGCGACGGCATCCCGGAGTCGTTCGGCTGCCTGCTCCGGCGGGATGTCGCCGATCCAGGCGCCCATCGCCGACTCGGATCCCGCGAGGAACTTCAGCTTATCCGCGGCTCTCCTCGGCGAGGTGATCTGCAGCATCAGCCGGATCTCGTCGCGTCGCACGCCGACCGGCGCCTGGTGCCACGCCGCGATGTACGGCGTCGGGCTGTCGTAGAGCGCATCCACGCCCCGCAGCACGCGGAGGTAGAGGGTGGCGAGCTCGTCGCGCTCGTCCGCGGACGTCTCGGTGAAGTCGGCGACGTGGCGGTGCGGCAGCACGTGGATCTCGATGGGCCAGCGGGCGGCGAACGGCACGAACGCCGTCCAGTGCTTCCCGGACAGGATGACGCGCTCGGAGGCGCGCTCGCGTTCCAGGATGTCGGCGAACAGGGTGGGCCCGTATGCGTCCAGTGACCGGATGAGCGCCGTGGTGCGCGGCGTGATGTACGGGTACGAGTAGATCTGCCCGTGCGGGTGGTGCAGGGTGACGCCGATCGCCTCCCCGCGGTTCTCGAACGGGAACACCTGGCGCACGCCGGGCAGGGCGGACAGCGCGGCGGTGCGGTCGGCCCACGCCTCGATGACCGTGCGGGCGCGCGACGGGGTGAGGCTGCCGAAGGATCCGGTGGAGGACGGGCTGAAGCAGACGACCTCGCAGCGACCGACGGAGGTGCGGGTGCGGCCGAGGCCGATCGCGGACAGGTCGTCGAGGCCCTCCGGCGCGTTCTCGTCTTCGAGCAGCGGGCCGAACGACGGCGACTTGTTCTCGAAGACGGCGACGTCGTAGTTGCTCGGCACCTCGGAGAGGTTGGTGGGGGTGGCGGGGGCGAGCGGGTCGAGCTCGGCCGGGGGGAGGAAGACGCGGTTCTGGCGCGCGGCCGCGATCGAGATCCACTCGCCGGTGAGCGGGTCCTGACGCATGGTCGCGGTGGCCGGTCTGGGGGTCGGCTCGCGTAGGTCGGGGCCGCGTTCGGGGGAGAGCGTCGTGTCCGCGTCGTCGTAGTAGATGAGGTCGCGGCCGTCGGCGAGACGGTGGACCTGTTTGGTGATTTCTGGCACGAAGCGTCCCTTTCGGTTTCGAAAGCAAATCTAGTCAGTTGCTTTCGTATTGACAAGTAAACGCAACCACCGGACGATAGCAGCATGGCCGAACCGCTGCCCGCCGCCCTCCGCCGCGAACGGATGCTCGAACTCATCGGGCGGACAGGCTTCGTCCGCGTCGGCGACCTCAGCGAAGCGTTCCAGGTCTCCGACGTCACCGTGCGCAGCGACCTCGACCAGCTCGACGAGCAGCAGAGCATCCGCCGCGTGCACGGGGGCGCCGTCCTCCGCACCCCCGGGATGCGCGAGGCCAGCTTCGAGGAGGCCCTCGAGACCTCGGCGGACGAGAAGCGCCGCATCGCCGCAGCAGCCGCGGCGATGGTGGTCTCCGGCAGCAGCGTCCTCCTCGACGTCGGGACGACCACGGCGGCCATCGCCGCAGCCCTCGCCGCGCGCGACGACCTCGACGACGTGACGGTCATCACCAACGGTCTCACCATCGCGCTCTCGCTGGAGTCCGCCATCCCGCGCTTTCAGGTGGTCGTCACCGGAGGGACGCTGCGGCCGTTGCAGCACTCCCTGGTCGAACCGCTCGCCTCCACCCTCCTCGACCGGATGCACGCCGACCTGGCCTTCATCGGCTGCACGGGCGTGCATCCCCAGGGCGGCATCACCAACGTCAACCTGCCGGAGGCCGACCTGAAACGCGTGATGGTCGGAGCGGCGGGCCGGGCGGTCGTCGTCGCGGACGGCTCGAAGCTCGGCCGCACCCACCTCGGCCGCATCGCAGACCTCGGGGAGGTGAGCGAGCTGATCACCGGCGAGAGCGCACCGGAGGCGGAGGTCGCAGCCCTGCGGGTGGCGGGGCTCGCGGTGGTGGTGGCGTGACAATACGCTGACCGTATGCACCCGCCGACAGGAACCCAGTACGACATCGTCTCCGGCGACCTCGCCGCCACCGTCACGCAGGTGGCGGCGGGGCTCCGGTCGCTGCGCTTCGGCGGCGCCGACCTGACGGAGCCGTTCCCGGTGGAGGCGACGCCGCCGTCCGGATGCGGGATCGTGCTGGTGCCGTGGCCCAACCGGGTGAAAGATGCGGCCTGGGAGTTCGACGGCACGACGCAGCGGCTCGCCGTGACGGAGCCGGCGCGCGGGAACGCCATCCACGGGCTGCTGCGCTACCGGCCGTACGACCTGGTCGAGCGCACGGCGTCGTCGGTCACCCAGTCGGCCACGATCTTCCCGGAGCTGGGCTACCCGTTCCAGCTCGCCACGACCGTGCGGCACGAGGTCGGGCCGGGCGGCCTCACTGTCACGCACACCATCGAAAACCTCGGGAGCGGGCGCGCCCCCGTGGCGATCGGCGCGCATCCGTATCTTCGGATCGGCGACGTGCCGACCGCAGACCTCACGCTGACCGTCGGCGCGCGCACCCACCTCGATGTGGACGACCGGCTCAACCTGGTGGGGGAGTCGCCCGTGGCCGGCACGCCGTTCGACCTGAGCGATGGGCGCCTGGTCGGGGAGCTCGACCTCGACGACGGCTTCGCCGACCTGCCGGTGATCGACGGCGAGGTCGCCCACACGGTCTCCGCGCCGGACGGACGCAGGGTCGTGCTCTGGGCGGACCCGTCGTTCGGCTACCTGCAGCTCTACACGTCGCGCACGCTGGCGACCAAGCCGACGGGCGACGTCGCTCTCGCCGTCGAACCGATGACGGCCCCGGCGAACGCCCTGAACACCGGCCGCGGGCTGCGCTGGCTGGAACCGGGCGAGAGCTGGTCGGCCGTGTGGGGCATCCGACACGACGGCTTCTGACGGCGGCTGACGCTGATCTTTTGCGTTCGCGCGCGATAGTTTTGTGCAATGCGTGCATCCGGGGGGAGTGAGGGACGCATCCGTGCGTTCTGGGTGCAGCGTTCGCGCGCGCAGGCCGGGGTGCTGGCCGCCACCGCCCTCACCGTGCTGGTGGTCACCCTGCTGGCGAGCACGATGGTCGGTCTGGCCGTGCGGTCGCCGACGGTCGCGGTGCGGCAGAGCATCGAGGCCGGTCCGGCCGTGTCGGTGGCGCAGGCGGAGCAGGGGACGCTGAGTTCCGACGCCGACGAGCAGGATGCGACCGTGCGGTCCATCGTCGCCACGCACTTCTCCGGGGCATCGGTCACGGTCGACCGTTCGGCGTACGTGGCCGCGGTGCCGCTCACCGGCGACAGGTCGATGCTCGCGCTCGCCGCAGACGACGCCCTCCTCGCACGAGCCAGGCTCACCGCCGGCGCCTGGCCCACCGGGCCGAAGCAGATCGCCGTCGACGCCGAGCTGGCGAAGACCATCGGCGTCCACGCCGGGTCGACGCTCAGCACCACGGGCGACACCGGCACGCGCACCTTCACCGTCTCCGGCGTCTGGCGCCCCATCTCTCCGTCCGCGCCCGCGTGGCTCGGCCTCACCCCAGGGTCGGGCGGCACGGACGGCCGGGCCATCCTCACCCCCGAGGCCCTCCGCACCCTCTCCGATTCCGAATCCGTGCAGTGGGTGGTGGCACCGGATGCGCGCGCCACGACCGCGGCGCAGCTCCAGCGCCTGCAGTCCGGTTTCCGCACGGTCACGGATGCCCTCACCGAGAGCTCGACGGCGTCCTCCTCTCCGTTCTCCACGCAGGGCGACGCGCTCGCCACCGTGACGGCGATGCGGCAGTCGGTGGGCGCGCTCGCCGCGGTCGTCCCCGTTCCGCTGTCCGTGCTGGCGGTGTGCTCCGTCGTCGCGCTCATCCTGCTCGCCCAGTTGCTCGCCCGGTCGCGGCTGGCGGAGACGCGCGTGCTGCGGGCGAGGGGCGCGACCGTCGGCGAGCTCGTCGGTGCGGGCTCTGTCGAGGCCGTGCTGGTGGGACTCCTGGGCGCCGTGCTCGGCTTCGGGGCGGCGCAGGCGGTGCTGCTCGGGATGGTCGGAGGCGCGGTCGGCGGCGTCGGCGGGGTGCTCGAACTGGTCGCGCCCCCGCTGCTGGTGCTGGCGGCGGCCGTCGCCTGCTCGGCCGTGGTGACCGCGGGGTCCGCGCGCGCGGCGAGCGGGACGCCGGGAGCCGTGGAGGCAGGACGGGCGAGGACGACAGCATCCATCGGGGTCGGCGTGCTCGCGTTCGCCGCCGCCGGACTCACGCTGTGGCGGTTCGTGGCGTTCGGCTCCCCGGTGTCTGCGGACGGCAGAGTGGACCCGATCGGCGTCATCGCTCCCGCCGCCGTGCTGTGCGCGATCGCGGTGCTCGGCCTGGTGCTGTTCGGCCCGTCGGCCGCGGCCGTCGAGGGCGTCGCGGCGCGTGGCCGCGGGCTCTCCGGCGTGCTGCCCGCCCGGCAGGTGGGGCGGGGGCTCGCGCTGTTCGCCGCCCCGGTCGCGCTCATCGTGCTGACGGTCGGCGCTGCCACGTTCTCCGCGGGATACGTCGGCACCTGGTCCGGTTTCCTGCGCGACTCGTCCCGGCTCGTCACCGGCGCCGACGTGCGCGTCGACTCCGGGCTCGCCGGTGTCGTCCGCGGTCCGGAAGACCTGCCGCACGTGGATGCGCTGGCGGGCGTCCCGTCCGTGACGGCCGCGTCGCCGGGGCTGGTCACCGACGCGGGACTCGGTCAGGGCACCGTCACGCTGGTCGCGCTCGATGCCGGACGGCTGCCGCAGCTGACCAGGGTCGGCGGGTACATGCTCGACACGGGCGACGTGAGCAGGAAGCTGACCGACGCGGCCCGCCTTGCAGGGCCGGAGCTCCCGGCGGGGGCGAAGACGCTCACCGCGCAGACCGCATCCACCGCCGCCGTCACGTTCTGGGTGGTGGATGCGCGGGGAGCGCTCGCGCCGCTCGTCGCCGCGCCCGGCGCATCCGGCCGGTTCAGCGCCACCGTGCCGGACGGTGGACGGTGGACGCTCGCCGCGGTGGACGCGCGACCGGCCGCGGCCCAGGGCGCAGCCGGTTCCACGGGCGCGGCGACCGCAACACCGCGCATCCGCTCGGTCGCTGCCGGCTCGGACACCATCGACATCGCCTCCTGGAAGCGCGCAGACGGTGTGCGCGGCGCGGACGGCCTGGTGCGCGTCATGCCGCCGACGACAGGGAAGCTGCCGGTCGCGGTCACGGCCAGCGCCGCCCAGCAGGATTCGCTCGCGGTCGGCGACACGATCGACCTCGACGCGGCCTGGGTGTCTGCGCGAGGCACGATCGCCGCCGTCGTCGCCGCCGTTCCCGGCACGAGCGATCCAGTGGCGGTGCTGGTCGACCAGCGCGCGCTCAGCGACGCCGCCCTCCGCGCCCAGCCTGCTCCACCACGACTCGGCACGGTCTGGCTGGCCACGGACTCCCCGGGCGCCGTTGCCGCCGCCGCCCAGCGCCTGGCGGGTCCGGATGCCGTCGTGGCCGACGCCTCCGGCGACTTCGTCTCCCGCTTCATGTCGAGCGCCATCGTGAGCCTCTGGCTCGGGACGGCCGGATGCGCGCTGCTGGCCATCGTGGCCATCGGCGCCACCATCGCCGCGCTGCTCCGCGGGCGCCGCGCAGAGGTCGCCGTGCTGCGCGCGGTCGGGATGAGCTCACGGCAGCAGGCCCGCAGCCGCCGGATCGAGCTGGCCGGGATCGTGGCGGCCGCAGCCGTGTTCGGGCTGGCGGGCGGCGTCGCGGTGTTCCTGCTCGCCGGGAACGCGCTCGCCAGGCTCTCCGTCGTCACCGCCCCGCCCACCCTGTCGGTGCGCGGAGCCGTCGACCTTCCCGCGCTTCTCGGCGCGCTCGTGCTGCTCGGCGCCGCGGTCGCGGTGGTGCTGTGGGCATACGGCCGAGCGGTGCGCAGGCAGGTACTGGACACGACGTACCGGGAGGAGACGCGATGACTTCCTCCCTCGGCAGCGTGGGCCTGGCGGTGCGTGCCGCCTCCGCCTTCCGGGGCGGGCTGATCATGCTCGGCGTCGTCGTGCTCGTCGCGACCACGGCGCTGACCGCCTGGCCGCGCTTCGCCGACACCCTCCTCACCAGCGACCTGCAGTACGGGCTCGACCAGGCGCAGCCGGTCAACCGCGACCTGGTGACCGTCGTCAAGTCGGGCATGGGCCAGCCGGGCGGCATCATCGTCGACGATCCGGGAGCGGCCTGGAAGGCCATGCCGGGAGCACTCGACGCCGTGCGCAGGGGCATGACGGCCCCGCTGCGCCAGGTGACCGAGAAGGGCCAGTACTCGGCGGCGTCCGAGGAGTTGCCGACCAGCCCGCCGGCCGGAGCCTCCTCCGACGGCCACTACTTCACGACCGTCGCGGCCTACCAGCAGCTGCGCGGCGTCGCGACCCTGGATGCCGGCGCCTGGCCGGACAGGGCGACGGTCGCCACCCTGTCCACCGCGCCCATGCAACCGGTGCCGGACCCGGCCGCCCAGCAGACGGGGATCGTCGTCACGGAGACGGGCCCTCCTGTCAACGCGCAGGTGGTGATGACCACCGCAGCGGCGAAGCTCGTCGGCTGGACCATCGGCCAGTCCCGCATCCTCGGCGAATCCCGGCTGACCCTGGTCGGCACCGTCACCCCGCGCGACCCCGCAGCCGACTTCTGGAATCTCGACACCGTCCGGGCGTCCGGCAGCTTCGCCGACCTGGGCGATGCCGGCAAGAAGTACAGCGGCGTCGTCTGGGTGGCCGCAGACTCCTGGCCGACCGTCGCGCGTTCCCTTCCCGGCACGGTCACAGAGGGCTGGTTCCCCGTCGAGCCATCGGCCTTCAGCGTCGACAGGCTGGATGCGGTCAGCGGTGCCCTCGGCCGGTTCCTCGCCACCACGCCCACCGCAACCATCGGCGGCGTGCCCACGGCGCTCCGGTTCAGCACCCAGCTCGACCGCTCGCTCGCCGAGTACACGGTGAGGGCGCAACCGGCGGCGACCCTGTTCGCCATCCTCGCCGCCGGACCTCTCGGCGTCGCGCTGGCCGTGCTCGTCCTCGGTGTGCGGCTCGTGCTCGGGAGGCGCAGGGACGCGCTCGCGCTGATGGCCGCCCGGGGCGCATCCCCGTCCCGGCTGCGCTGGGGGCTGGCGGCGGAGGGGGCCGCCGTGTCGATCCCCGCCGCTGCGCTCGGGCTCGTGGCCGCGCTGCTGCTGACGCCGCGCGGCGGGCCGGCAGGACTCTCGGTGGCTCTGGCCGTGTGCTGCGCGGTCGCGCCCCCGCTCATCCTGGCGGTGGCGGCCGGGGCGCTCGGCCCGCGCGACGACCTCCGCGGCGAGCGATCGGCACGGCGGCGCTGGGGCTGGGTGCTCGAAGTGCTCGCGGTCGGGCTGGCTGTGGCAGGCGTCGTCACGCTGTTCCAGCGCGGCACGGCTGCTCCGTCGCAGGATGCCGGGCTCGGCATCGACCCGCTCCTCGCGGTCACGCCCATCCTGATCGCTCTGGCCGCCTGCGTGCTCGTGCTGCGGCTCTACCCGCTTCCGCTCGGCTGGCTGGCCGCTCTGCTGCGCAGGCGCAGGGGAGCCGTCGCGGCGATCGGCTCGACGACCGCTGTCCGGTCGCGCGCCGGCGGCCTGTGGCCGGTGTTCGCGCTGGTGGCCGGCGTGAGCATCACCGTGTTCTCCGCCGCCGTGCTGAGCACGGAGCGCGCCGGGATCGAGGGCGGGGCGCACGCGGCGGTCGGTGCGGACCTCAGCGTGTCCACTCCTGTGGCCTTCACCGACGACCAGCTCGACCGCCTGCGCTCGGTGCCCGGCGTCGCCCACTCCGCCATCGTCTACTCGGCGGGCGGCCTCGACGTGCGGGCGGGCACGCAGGGCGGCGACCTGAGCGGCTACCTCGTCGACCCGAAAGAGCTGGCGGCCGTCGAGGGCAACGTGCCGGAGAGCGCGCGCGTCTCCACGGCGCTGCGGGCGAGCGTCCCCGGGCGCACGGCGGCGGTGATCGGCGGCTGGAGCCCGAAGATCCCGGTGACGAGCGCCATCCTGTACACGGACACGACGGTGCACCTGGGCGTCACGGCGTTCTCGTTCACACCGGGCGTCTACATCCGGGATGCGGAGTGGACGATCATCGACAAGACCGGCCTGCCGTCCGCGATCACGCTGACGCAGCGGCCGTCGACGGTGCTCGTCGCGCTCCGCCCCGGTGCGGACGCCTCGGCGGTCCACACCGCGCTCGCCTCCGTCGCCGGCCCAGGGGCGATCATCGGGGATGCAGTGGAGCAGCAGTCCGTGCTGCGGAAGGCGCCGCTCGTCTCCGGGCTCGAGACGGTCGCACTGGTCTCGATCGCGCTCTCCGCCCTGATGTGCATCGGCGCGCTGCTGCTGACGCTGGTGATGAACACCGCATCCAGGACCAGGCTGGTCGCCACGCTGCGCACCATCGGCTTCACCGGCAGGCAGACGGCCGGCCTGCTCGGCTGGGAGCTCGGACCGGTGCTCGCGGTCGGGCTGATCGCGGGCATCCTGGTCGGCCTTGCGCTGCCGGCAGTGGTGCTGACCCCGATCGACCTCACCGGCTTCACCGGAGGGCCGGTGCGGCCGGCCGTGGTGATCGATCCCGTGCTCATCGCCGGAGCGGCGGTCGGCTTCGCCGTCGTCACCGCGGCGGCAACACTCATCGCACTCGCGGGTGCGCGACGCCGGTCACCGGCCACCGTGCTCCGGGCAGGAGGGGAAGAATGACCGACATGACCACCACGCGCCAGGATGCGGAGCTGCGGGATGCAAAGCTGCAGGATGCGGTGCACCAGGACGCCAGCATCGTCTGCTCCGACCTCGTGCGCATCTTCAGTGCGGACGGTGTGGAGGTGCAGGCGCTGCAGGGTCTCAACCTGCGCGTCGGCAGCGGCGACCTGGTCGCCATCGTCGGCGCATCCGGGTCGGGGAAGTCGACGCTGCTCGGCATCCTCTCCGGGCTCGACAAGCCGACGGCGGGCAGCGCGTCCGTGGCGGGCCGCGACCTGCTCGGCCTGACCTCCGCCCAGCGCGTCGACTACCGCAGGCGCACGGTCGGCTTCGTCTGGCAGCAGACCTCCCGCAACCTGCTGCCGTATCTGACCGCCCGCGAGAACATCGCGCTCACCATGTCGCTGGCGAAGACGCCCGGCCGCAGGGAGCGGTCGCAGGAACTCCTCGACCTGCTCGAAGTGTCGCACTGCGCGGACAGGCGCCCCACTGAGATGTCCGGAGGCGAACAGCAGCGGGTGGCCATCGCGGTCGGCCTCGCCAACGACCCGCGCGTCCTCCTCGCCGACGAGCCGACGGGCGAGCTGGACGAGGCGACCTCCGCCGAAGTGCTCGAAGCGATGCGCGGCGTCAACAGGGAGCTGGGGGTGACGACGCTCATCGTCACCCACGACCCCGCCGTCTCCGAGCACGTCGCCCGCACGGTGCAAATCCGGGATGGCCGCACCTCCACCGAGGTACTGCGCCGCACCGGCATCAGCGAGAGCGGCGACGAGCACACCGTGGCAGAGGAGTTCGCCGTGCTCGACCGCGTCGGACGTCTCCAGCTGCCGCCGGAGTACCTCACCACCCTCGGGATGCGCGACCGCGTCCGCCTCGCGCTCGAGACCGACCACGTCGGCGTCTGGCCGCACGACACGGAGACGGCCGAAACCACCGGAGGAGACTCATGACGCTCGCCGACGAACAGGCCACCAGCCCCACCAGCGCGTCCACCACCGCGCCCACCACCCCGCAACCCATCCTGCGCGCCGAGGGCGTCGGCCGCGTGTTCGAGACGGAGGCGGGCACGGTGACCGCGCTCGCCGAGGTGTCGCTCGATGTGCATCCCGGTGAGCTGCTGGTGGTGAGGGGCCGCTCCGGCTCCGGCAAGACCACGCTGCTCAACGTGCTCGGGGGCCTCGACACCCCCACCTCCGGGCAGGTCTGGATCGGCGACACCGAGCTGACCACCGCGTCGGAGGCCGAGCTGGTGCAGCTGCGAAGGGAGAGCATCGGCTTCGTCTTCCAGGCGTTCGGCCTCGTGCCCGTGCTCTCGGCCGCCGAGAACGTGGAGGTCCCGCTCCGGCTGCTCGGCACAGCGCCCGCCGACCGGGATGCGCGCGTCGCCGAACTGCTCGACCTGGTCGGACTCTCCGGTCATGCCAAACAGCGCCCCACCGAACTGTCGGGAGGCCAGCAGCAGCGCGTCGGCATCGCCCGCGCGCTCGCAGCACGCCCGCGCATCCTGTTCGCGGACGAGCCGACCGGCCAGCTCGACAGCGTCACCGGCGCAGCGATGATGGACCTGCTCGTCGACCTCGTGCACAGCAGCGGCGTGGCCGCCGTCGTCACCACGCACGACCCGCTGCTGATGGCCCGCGCCGACCGCGTCCTGGAACTCCACGACGGCCGCACGCTCCCGCCGCAGCGCCGCCGCGGCCGCCACGCAGCCCCCGAACCGGACGCCGCTGCGCGTCCGGATGCCGCCCCCGGCACCTGACCACTACCGATCCGAATCTCCGTTCGAGCGGAGTCGAGCGCGGCTCGCCGCCGAATCTCCGTCCGAGCGGAGTCTGCCGCGGCGTGTCGCCAGGAACTCCGCTGGAGCGGTCGCCGCCACGGCGGCTCGCTCACGGAGGACTTTCGGTCCGCCACGCCGAGCGCGACTCCGCTCGGGCGGAGTTTCCAGCCGGATGGGCCCCCGATCTCCGCCGCGGCGTCACACGTCCGGGCCGCCGCCCGGCTCGTCGTCCTCCTCGTCGGTGTCGGCGAACGCCGCCAGCCCGTCGAGCGACGGCGCATCGTCCGTCCCGGCCGCCGCATCCGGATGCGCGGTGCCCTCGTCGAGGAAGCCTTCGCCGTCCGGGTATCCGGCCTCGTCGGGGTACTCGATCGGTTCTCGTTCAGCGGTCATCGCATCCACCTCGTCTCGCGTCGTGGCCGCGCGGGGAGCGCCGCCCTACGACCCAGCTTGCCCCCGTGCCACGATGCTGCGCCAGCCTCCCGCGCGATTGTCCGCGACGATCGCACGCAGGAACGCCAGCAGCGGCTCCCGCCGGATGGGCTGCCCCTCGGTGAATCCGATGGTGCGCGCCGTCGTGTTGCCGTTTCCTGCGGTGATGAGTCCGTGCGGGTCCGGCACGATGCCCCCGTCGTAGACGAACAGGTTCACGTGGTCTTTCGCCGCGAGGAACGCGCAGACGGTGCCGTCGAGCACGAAGTACGGCCGCACCGTGCGTTTGATCGTCTCCTCGATGGCGGGGTCCGCCTCGTGGATAATGTCGCGCAGCTGGGCGAAGATGTCACGCTGCCAGGCGGGCAGCCCGTCGAGGTACGCGTCGACGCGCGGGTCTTTCCGATACACCGGGGCCATGCCTCAGGCTAGCCCCGGCACCGGTCACGGCGCGATGGACAGGAAGATGAACGCCGCGAACAGCACCAGGTGGATGCCGCCCTGCAGCCGCACAGCACGCCCGGGCATGATCGTCAGGATGCTCACCCCGACCGTCAGGGCGAGCAGCACGATCTGGCTGGCGCCGAGCCCGAGATGCAGCGGTCCGGTGAGCCAGATGGATGCGACGGCGATCGACGGGATCGTCAGCCCGATGCTGGCGATGGCCGAGCCGAGCGCCAGGTTCATGCTGGTCTGCATCCGGTTGCGTGTCGCGGCCTTCGCGGCGGCGATGCCCTCGGGGAGCAGCACGAGCAGGGCGATGACGACGCCGACGAACGACTGCGGGAGGCCGACGGCTTCGACGCCGCGCTCGATCGACGGCGATTCCAGCTTGGCGAGACCCACCACCGCGACCAGCGCGAGGAACAGCAGCCCGAGGCTGATCATCGCGGTCCGGGTGGACGGTCGCTCGGCGTGGGTGTCCTCGTCGAGCGGTTTGCCTTTGGCGGTCACCGGGAGGAAGTAGTCGCGGTGCGCGACCGTCTGGGTGAAGACGAACATCGCGTACACGACCACGGACGCGATCGCAGCGAAGACGAGCTGGCTGGGCGAGAACTGCGGGCCCGGCGTCTCGGTGAAGGTGGGGAGCACCATCGTCAGCGTCGCGAGCGTGACCACCGTGGCGAGCGCGGCTCCGCTGCCCTGGGCGTTGAATTTGCTGCTGGTGTTCCTGGTGGAGCTGAGCAGCAGCGACAGGCCGACGATGCCGTTCATGGTGATCATCACCGCCGAGAACACCGTGTCCCTGGCCAACGTGGATGCGTCCTTGCCGCTCGACATCAGCGTCACGATCAGCCCGACCTCGATCACCGTGACGGCGACGGCGAGCACCAGGGAACCGAACGGCTCACCGACCTTGTGCGCCACGACCTCGGCGTGCTGCACGGCCGCGAGCACCGTCGCGGCGAGCACGAGGGCGACCAGCGTGACCAGCACGGGGCCGAGCTCGGCGTTCCAGCAGAGGACGAGCAGGATCACCCCGAGGATCGGTACGACGACCGGCCAGAACCGGATGATCCACGTGGTGAAGCCTTTCATGCCTCCCATCATGGCAGCCGACCCCCGCCCAGCCCGCCGCGACGACGAAAAGAGCGGCCCGCCGGATGAACCGGTGGGCCGCTCTCGATGCTGCCGGCGACGGAGGGGATCAGTTGGCCGGCGGCATCAGCACGGTGTCGATGAGGTACACCGTGGCGTTGGCGGTGTGGACTCCACCGCAGATGACCTTGGCCCCGTTGACCATGATGTCGTCGCCGCTACCGGTGACGGTGACGTCGCCGCCCTCGACGGTCTTGTGGGTGCCGTCGATCTTGTCAGGGGCGATCTGGCCGGGCACGACGTGGTAGGTCAGGATCTTCTTGAGCGTGTCGGCTCCTGCCGGCGTCTTCAGGGTGTCGATGGTGGCGGCGTCGATCTTCTTGAACGCGTCGTCGACCGGTGCGAACACCGTGAACTCGCTACCGTTGAGGGTGTCGACCAGGTTCACGTCCGGGTTGAGCTTGCCGGAGACCGAGGCGACCAAGGTGGTGAGCAGCGGGTTGTTGCTTGCCGCGACCGCCACCGGGTCCTGCGCCATGCCGGTGACCGAGCCTGCGCCGGACGGGACGGCCTTGGCGTATGCCGCGCATCCGCTGCCGACGAGGTCGGCTGCCGGGTCCATCGCCGTCGCGCTGGGCGACTCCGAGGTCATCGACGACGACGAGCTGGACGAGCCGGAGCCCGAGCTTCCGGAGGAACACGCCGAGAGACCGAGGGCGGCCACTGCGGCGAGTCCGAGGGCGGCGATCATGTGACGCTTCTGAACTCGCATGGGAACTACTCCTTCTATGTGGGCTGTGGTGAGCCGCAGCAGCGGCTTCGAAGGGGGTTCGGGGCATCCACGGAATCGGATTGCGGATTCTTCGGATCTCTTCCGGATCAATCCGTGGGGCCTTCCGTTCCGAACGCCAGGCATGTACCTCACCCTCGCTCTCATCGGCTTCCTCGGCGGCCTCATCACCGGCATCTCGCCGTGCATCCTGCCGGTCCTGCCGGTGATCTTCTTCTCCGGCGGCGCGCAGAGTGCGCGCCAGAAGACGGAGGAGACCCAGACCGCGCAGACCGGATCTTCGTCCGGCACGGCGCAGGCCGTGCTCACCGAGGAGAAGGTGAAGGTGAAGGAGAAGGTGCAGACCGTCTCCCGCTGGCGGCCGTACCAGGTCATCCTTGGCCTCGTCGTCAGCTTCAGTGTCTTCACGCTGGCAGGGTCGCTCATCCTGGCCCTGCTGCACCTGCCCCAGGATGTGCTGCGGTACGCGGGCATCGTCGTGCTGGTGCTGATCGGCGTCGGCCTGATCGTGCCGAAGTTCGAGGAGTACCTCGAGAAGCCGTTCTCCTGGATCCCGCAGCGCAACGTGGGCACCGAGCGTGGCGGCTTCGTCCTCGGCATCGCCCTCGGCGCCGTCTACGTGCCGTGCGCCGGCCCCGTGCTCGCCGCCATCACGGTGGCAGGATCGACGGGCCGGATCGGGCCGGAGACCATCGTCCTCACCCTCACGTTCGCCATCGGCGCCGCCATCCCGCTGCTCATCTTCGCGCTCGCCGGCCGCAGGGTCGCCGAGCGGGTGAAGTCGTTCAGGAAGCACCAGAAGGGCATCCGGCTCACCGGTGGCGTCCTGATGCTGGCGCTCGCCGTCGGACTGCTGTTCAACCTTCCCCAGGCGCTGCAGCGGCTCATCCCCGACTACACCAGCGCCCTGCAGGACCAGTTCTCGAACTCCGACCAGGTGTCGCAGGCGCTCAACCTCGGCGGCATCGTCAACGATCAGAACAAGAACCTCTCCAAGTGCACGAACAACTCCGACCAGCTGCAGAGCTGCGGCATCGCGCCGGACATCACGGGCATCCAGCAGTGGTTCAACACCCCGGGCGACAAGCCGATCGCGCTCTCGCAGCTGAAGGGCAAGGTCGTGCTCGTCGACTTCTGGGCGTACTCCTGCATCAACTGCCAGCGCAGCGTGCCTCACGTGGTGGCGTGGGACAAGGCGTACCGGGATGCGGGACTCGACGTCATCGGCATCCACTCGCCCGAGTACGCGTTCGAGAAGGTGCCCGCCAACGTCGAGTCCGGCGCGCAGAGCTTCGGCATCACGTATCCGGTGGCCATCGACAACAACCTGAGCACCTGGACCAACTACCGCAACCGCTACTGGCCGGCCCATTACCTGATCGACGCCAAGGGCGTCGTGCGCAACGTGCAGTTCGGCGAGGGCAACTACGCCTCCACCGAGAAGCTCATCCGCCAGCTGCTCCAGGATGCGAAGCCCGGCGAGACCCTGCCGGCCGCCACCGAGCTGAAGGACACCACGCCGGTCGCGGGAAGCACGACGCCGGAGACCTACCTCGGCACCACCAAGGTCGTGAACTTCGGCGGAGACGAGAAGTACTCGTCCGGCACCCCGTCGTTCTCGTTCCCGGCGAAGCAGCGCTCCAACTCGTTCGCCCTCGACGGCGCGTGGTCGCTGAACACCCAGTTCGTCGAGCCGACGGGTCAGGATGCGCGCATCCGGCTGAACTACAAGGCCTCCGAGGTGCGCATGGTCCTCTCCGGCAGCGGAACGGTCAGTTACACGGCGGACGGCGTCACCAAGACCATCGACGTCAGCGGCACCCCGGACTCGTACCGGCTGCTGAAATCGGCGACGGCGAAATCCGGAAATGTGATCGTGACCATCCCGAAAGGTGTTTCGGCATACTCGTTCACCTTCGGATGATGATCAGATAGGGGCATGACTTCTTCCAGGATCGTCACAGCCTCCCTGATCGTCGCCGGCGTCGCGCTCGCGCTGACCGCATGCTCGGCCTCCACGCCGAGCGGGTCGCCGAGTTCGACGCCGGCGTCGTCGTCCACCACGTCGTCCTCGTCGCCGCGGCCGAGCGCATCCAGCACCACGGTCCCGGTGGACGGCCAGTGCGACACGGCGAAGCTGACCGGCTCGATCGGACAGGGCGGCGGGGGAGCGGCGGGCAGCGTCGAGGTGACGCTGGTGCTGACGAACACCGGCACGACGGCGTGCGCGCTGCAGGGCTGGCCGGGGGTCTCCTTCGTCGGGGACGGCAACGGCACCCAGCTCGGCAAGGCGGCGGACTTCGACAGGTCAACGCCGCACCCGACGGTCACCCTGGCTCCCGGCGGCACGGCGACGGCGCCGCTGAAGATCGCGCAGGCGCTCAACTACTCGACCTCCGACTGCCAGCCGAAGCCGGCCGACGGCTTCCGCGTCTACCCGCCCGGGTCGAAGGAGTCGCTGTTCATCAAGGACGCCGACGTCACCGCGTGCACGTCCGACACGATCTCGCTGCTGACGGTCGGCGCGCTCGTTCAGGGCTGAGCATCCCGGATGTCGGTGGTCCCCTGCACACTGGGGACATGCCGACGCCGCGCGAGAGACTCCTGCTCCTGTTCGAAGCCGAGCATCCGGAGACGGCGGATCGCTCGGCGAAAGACGAGGCGATCCGCCGTACCTTCGGCATCGACCCCGCGCAGTACCGCGCGCTCGTGGCCGAGCTGCTGCGCGACGCCCATCGGGATGCCGCCTGAGCAGAACATCCACGTTCCGTCAAGGCGGTTCACGGATGTCGTCGATGCGCCTACCGTTCGTGTTCCAGCCAATCGACACGAGAGATGGGATGCTCATGGCCAAGACCACGACCACGACCAGCGCGAAGACCACCACCAGGACCGCAGGATCGCGGGCGCCGGGCAGCGCCTCCGCCGGTGCACACACCACTCGGCGGGAGCACGCGGAGAAGGGGTTCGTTGCGTCGCCCGAGCTCGTCGCCGACCTTCAGCGCGTGCACGTCGACCTGATCGAGCTGCACCTGCAGGGCAAGCAGGCGCACTGGAACGTCGTCGGCAAGAACTTCCGCGACCTGCACCTGCAGCTCGACGAGATCATCGAGGCGGCTCGCGAGTTCAGCGACGAGGTCGCCGAACGCCTGCGCGCTCTGCACGCCACCCCGGACGGCCGCAGCGCCATCGTCGCCAAGACGACCAGCCTGCCCGAGTTCCCGAACGGGGAGGTCGACACGGCGGAGACCGTCGACCTGATCACCGAGCGGCTCGAAGCCACCGTCGCGACGATGCGCGAGGTGCACGACGAGGTGGACGAGGCCGACCCGACCTCCGCCGACCTGCTGCACGCGATCATCGCGGCACTGGAGCAGTACGCGTGGATGGTGAGCGCGGAGAACCGCACCCCCGCCACGCGGTGAGGCCCGCGCAACAGAGCTACCTCGAGGCGGCCGCATCCTGCTCGGGCAGGGTGGGGCCGTTGCTCGCTGCGCTGGAGGGCGGTGGGGGAGCCGGTGGTGAACTCGCGCCGTTCCCCGGCGAGGGCAGGACGGCCGAGCGGTTCGCGTTCCTGCAGCGCGTCGCCGCGGAGGACGTGACCGCCGCCCGCGTGCTCGAACCACACCTGGATGCTCTCGCGATCCTGCACGAGGCCGGTGTGGAGCCCCCACGGCCGGGCTCGACGTTCGGGGTGTTCGCGGCGGAGGCGCCCGGGTCCGTGCTGCGTGCGGCTCCTGCCGCGGGAGCTGCCGGTGACGCCGACGCCTGGGTGCTTTACGGTGTGAAGCCCTGGTGCTCGCTGGGCGCCCGGCTGACGGATGCGCTGGTGACAGCCACCACGGAGGGCGGCGACCGGCGCATGTTCCTGGTCTCGCTCCGTCAGCCGGGCGTGACGGCGGAGGACACCGCGTGGGTCGCCCGCGGCCTCGCCGAGGTGCAGAGCGGTCGGCTGCGCTTCGACGGCGCCACCGCCCGCCCGGTCGGCGACGCCGGCTGGTATCTCGACCGCCCAGGATTCCGCTGGGGTGCTATCGGCGTCGCCGCCGCCTGGTGGGGCGGCTGCCTGCCGTTCGCGGACGCGCTGATCGCGAAGGCGAAGCGTGCCGGCGCGAACCAGCTGGCCGCATCCCGTGCCGGCCGGGTGTACCGGATGCTCGACGCCGCCCGGGCGCACCTCGCGTCCGCAGCGGCCGTCATCGACGGACCGGGACCCGGCGGCGACGATGCGGCCGCCATCGCCCACGCGGTGCGGGGCACGGTCGCCGATGCCGTCGTCGAGACCCTCGCCGCCGTGCGGGACGTGCTCGGGCCGGCCGCGCTCGCCTTCGACGAGTCGCTGGCCCGCCGCTACGCCGACCTCGACCTGTACGTGTCCCAGTACCATCGCGGACCGGACGACGTCTCCCTGGCCACGCACCTGCCGGACGGCGGCCCCCGATGGTAGCGTTCGACGCCCTCCGCACCGTGACGCCCGCCGCCGAGTGGGAGGCGCGCCCGGAGTGGTCGGAGGTCGAGACGATGGATGCGCAGGCCCTGGATGCGCTGGACGAGCTGGTGGTGTTCTCCGCGCATCCCGACGACGAGACCATCGCCGTCGGCGGCCTGCTGACGCTCGCCGCAGAGAGGGGGATCCCGGTGCGGGTGATCGTCGCGACCGGAAACGACGAGCACACAGCCGAGGAGCCCAGGGCCGCCGAGCTCCGCGCCGCCCTCGACCGACTGGGAGTGGATGCACGCCCGCAGTTCCTCGGCCTGCCGGACGGCGCGCTCAAACACCACGCAGACCGGCTGCGTGTGGAGGTCGAGCGCGCGATCGGCGCGCCCAGCGCATCCACTGCCGAATCCACGGGCGCGCCCGCCGCATCCACCGGCCGTCGCTGGCTGCTCGCGCCGTGGCCGGGCGACCGCCACGGCGACCACCGCACGCTCGGCAGGGAGCTGCGCGAAGCCGGGGCGCAGACCGGAGACGCCGTCTACTTCTACCCGGTCTGGCTCTGGCAGTGGGGAGAACCGGCCGACATGCCGTGGGATCGCGTCGTCGGCCTTCCGCTCGACGACCGCAGCCGCGCGCGCAAGTCGGCCGCGCTCGACGCCTTCGCCTCCCAGCACCACACGCCCGAGAACGAGGACGGCGTGCTCACGGCCGAATTCCTCGCCCGCGCCACGGAGGGCCGCGAGATCCTGATCCGGCCCGAGCGCCACCGCTCCGACGACCTGGCCGCGCATTTCGAGGCGCTGCACCGCGAGAGCGACGACCCGTGGTCGGTGCACTCCCGCTGGTACGAGCGGAGGAAGAGGGCGGTGACCGTCGCGAGCCTGCCGCGGGAGCGGTACGGCAGCATCCTGGAACTCGGTGCCTCGGTCGGCGCCCTGACCGGCGAGCTGGCCGGCCGCGCGGACACGGTGCTCGCCGTCGACGGTTCCCCTGCGGCGGTCGAGACGGCCCGCAGCCGCCTGGCCGGACGCGAGGGCGTCGCCGTCGCACGGATGCGCGTGCCCGGCCAGTGGCCGGACGGCGCCTTCGACCTCGTGGTCGTCTCCGAGCTCGCCTACTACCTCGCCGACGACGAGTGGCGTGCACTGACCGCCAGGATCGTCGGCTCGCTGGCGCCGGGCGGCGAGGTGCTGCTCTGCCACTGGCTCGGCTCGGCCGACGACTTCGCGCAGAGCGGTGAGCAGGCGCACGCGACGTTCCGGGCAGAGTCCGGGCTCAGCGCGACCGTCGTGCACCGGGATGCGTCATTCCTTCTGGAGGTGTTCTCGTGACCGCCGCCATCGAGTGCGCCCCCATTGAGCGCGTGGTGGTCGTCGTCCCTGCCAGAGACGAGGCGGAGACGCTGGCGGCCTGCCTCGATTCGATCATCCGGTCGGGCCGCGCTCTCGAACGGCACGGGATGCGCGCCCCCGTCATCGTGCTCGTCCTCGACTCCTGCACAGACGGGTCGGCCGGGATCGCGGCGGGGTTCCCGTCGGTGATCGTGGCCGAGACGAACGCGGGAAGCGTCGGCCGCAGCCGGGCGCTCGGTGCGGCCATCGGCCTCGAAGAGGCGGGCGCCGACCCCGCGGCCGTCTGGATCACGACCACGGACGCCGACGGCTCGGTGCCCGAGGAGTGGCTGGCGCAGCACCTCGACTGCGCGCTGGCGGGCGCCGACGCGTTCGTCGGCGCCGTCGTTCCCCCGCTCGACGACTTGGACCCGCTCCGCCGTCACGCCTGGCTGTCGAAGCACCATCCCGGTGCGACGCTCGGCCACGTGCACGGCGCGAACCTCGGCGTGCGGGCAGACGTGTACCTCGCGGTCGGCGGCTTCGCCCCCGTCGCCCTCGACGAGGACGTCGCCCTGGTCGAACGCCTCCGGGCACGGGATGCGCGCATCGCGGAGACGGAACTGCATCCGGTCACCACCTCGGCCAGGCTCACCGGCAGGGTCGACGGCGGGTACGCCGGATATCTGCGCGGGCTGATCGACGAGGCGGGCTGACCCAGTAGCGTTGGAGCGTGCGCATCGCCCTGCCCAGCACCCCGAAGTGGATCATCCGCCTGGTGGTCGTGACCGCTCTGGTCGGCATTGGAGCCGGGATCGGCGGCGGGCTCGTCTACCTCGCGCTGCACGCGATCCAGCACCTCGCCTTCGGGTACTCGGAGGGGACGTTCATCGACGGCCTGCTGCAGGCGCCGCCGGTCAACCGGGTGGTGGCGCTCGCCGTGGCCGGTGTGCTCGGCGGCGTCGGCTGGTGGGCGCTCCGCCGCTGGGGGCGCCTCCAGCCGAAGCACGCGATCGTCTCGGTGGAGTCCGCGGTCGGCGGGCGCAGGATGCCGTGGTTCGTCACCATCGCGAACGCCGGGCTGCAGGTCGTGATCGTGGGTCTCGGCGCATCCATCGGCCGTGAGGTCGCCCCGCGCGAGCTGGGAGCGCTGGCTGCCGACTGGCTGAGCGACAGGGCCGGAGTGAGCGCACGCGAGCGCCGGATCCTGGTCGCCTGCGGGGCGGGTGCCGGCCTGGCCGCCGTCTACAACGTGCCGTTCGGCGGCGCGGTGTTCGCCGTGGAGATCCTGCTGGCGGAGATCAGTTTCGCGACCGTGCTGCCCGCCCTGGCGTCGTCGGCCATCGCGACGCTGGTCGCCCGCCTCGTCGTCCCCGCCAACCCGCTCTACCCGATCGAGCAGTTCCCGCTGTCCCCGTCGGTGGTGGTTTGGGCGGTGCTCGCCGGTCCGGTGATCGGCCTCGCGGCGATCGGCTTCGTGCGCCTGATGCAGTACGCGCAGGCCATCCGCCCGAAATCCTGGGGCATCCTGATCGTGATGCCGCTCGTGTTCACGGCGGTCGGCGTCGTCTCGCTCTGGTTCCCCGCGATCCTCGGGAACGGCCGCTCGCTCGGCCAGCTGGCGATGACCGCCTCCCTCCCCGTGCTGCTGATCCTGGCGATCACCCTGCTGAAGGTGTTCGCGACGGCGGGCACCATCGGCGCCGGAGCTGCGGGAGGCACGCTCACCCCGTCTCTGGCGGTCGGGGCGGGTCTCGGCCTCACCATCGGCGCCGCCTGGAATCTCGTCTGGCCCGGCGGTGCCCCCATCGCCGTGTTCGCCCTGGTCGGCGCCGCCGCCTTCCTCGCGGTGACGATGCGCGCCCCGCTGACCGCGCTGCTGCTGGTGATGGAGTTCACTGCCCAGGGACCGGACATGTTCGCCCCCGTCATGCTCTGCGTGGCCGGTGCGGTGGCGGTCGGCTATCTGTTCGAGCGGGGCCGCGTCACCGGAGTGGCGTGACGCGGTGAGAACGGGATGGAACCGTTCGGGCGCGACCGGACAGTAGAGGGTATGAGCACGGATGATTTCGACGAGGCGGCGTCCTGGTCGGCAGCGCGCGGAGGGGACAGCGCCGCGTTCGCGGCGTTGTTCGACCGGCACCGCGACCGCGTCTACGGCCACGCCCTGAGACTCCTCGGGCAGCGGCACGACGCCGAGGACGTGACAGCGGTGGTCTTCCTCGAGGCCTGGCGCAAACGGGATGCGGTGCGCGTCGTCGACGGGTCGATCATCGGCTGGCTGCTGGTGACCACCACGTACACGGTCCGCAACCACACCCGCAGCCTGCGCCGTTACCGGTCCGCGCTCGGCAAGCTCCCCGCACCGCGTCCGCAGGACGACCACGCCGACCACGTGGATGACGCGCTCGACGGCTTCGAGCGCGACAGGAAGGTACGGGACGCCTTCGCCAAGCTCAGCAGGCAGGACCAGGACGTGATCACGCTCTGCGTCCTGGAAGAACTGACCACCTCGCAGGCCGCGCAAGCGCTCGGCGTGCCCGACGGAACCGTGAAGTCACGGCTGTCCAGGGCACGAAAGCGCCTCGCAGAGCTCGCTTCCCCTCTCGCCGACGATCGACCCCTGTTCGAAGGAGGTGCCCGATGAGCGCCACAGAGTTCACCCAGGAACGCAGCGACGCCATCCGGAGGCTGCTGATC
>NZ_NCSR01000027.1:0-51486 GCF_002105485.1 Leifsonia sp. NCR5 | reverse complement strand
GCAGAAGCCGACGCATTCTCGTTCGTGTTCGCGTTCGCCGTCGCGCCAGCAACATCCGCCGACGCATCCGTCGACGCATCCGTGAGCGCAGCAGCCTGAGCAGCAGCCGTGTTGTTCGCGGTCGCCGCAGCAGACGCCGACGCGTTCTCACCAGCAACCGTGCTCACATCAGCAGCAGCCTGAGCCGCAACCTGCGAAACAGCATTACCATTCGTCGTCACATCCGCCGACGCATCCGTCGACGCCGTCGGGTTCGCCGCAGCCTGCGCCGCAGCCTGAGCCGTCGTCGTCCCCGAAGCCGAAGCCACCGARTCCGCATTCSCGAACGCCGCAGCCTCCGCAGCAGGATCCGCATCCGCCGACGCCGCAGCAGAAGCCGACGCRTTCTCGTTGCCCTGATCGACGAGCACCTCTGTGGTCGCCGCGGAAATGTTATTCGTGAGGTCCGGGTCGTCCTCGTTCGCGATAAGCGTCGCGTTGTTTGTGACCGTCGTCGGCGCGCTCGGAGCCTGCGCTGTGAACTCGACACGGTGCACCGCGTTCGGGGCGAGAACCGGCACGTTGCAGGAGATGTCGCTTGCGTCGAGGAGGCAGCCCTCAGGCAGCTGGACGTTTGTGAGTCCAGCGGGCAGGGTGTCTGTGATCACCGAACCAGACGACGTGTCCGTGGCGGAGTTGTTCGTCACCTCGAGCGTGTAGGTGATCGTCGATCCGGGGGTGACCGTAGCAGGTGCCGACTTCACGAGCTGAAGGTCGGTCGAGAGGTCATCGAGCCCAACGAACGTGGCGTCAGACGCCGCGTTCGACCCGGGGTACATGTATCTCCCGACGAGCGTGAACGTGGGATTGCCTGATCCGGGGTTGTCGATCTTCAGCTGTAACGCGGGTCGACCAGATCCGGTGGCGATGTTCGCGTACATGAAGCCGAGGTTGCCGTTCGGGAAGGTCCAAGCGCCTCCCGAGCCGACCATGACTTCCGGAGCCAGATCTGCCGGGCGGGGGAAGATCGTCGTGGTCATGAGCGTCGGATCGATTCGGACGATCGAGGTCGCGCTGAGAGCCCAGTAGTACCCTTGCGAATAGGACAGGTCACCTCCGGTAAAGCTGATGTCCGGAATTTCCTTGTAGCTACCCTCGAGCGGATTACCGTCGCTGTCGACGGTCAGGACACCCGTGTAGTACTTGATCTCATCCACGACCTGGGCGAAGTACTGGAAAACGAAGGTGTTCGCGTACGCACCCTTTCCAAAGGCACCACCGGCGATATACACGCCGTTCATGTCCGTGCCGTCGGGGAAGACGCCGCTAGGAATCCCGTACTGGGTGACCGCGCCGTCCGAAGCGATACTGGTCCACCAGCCGTTCCTCGTGAAGGGCCGCTCCGTGAATCCGAAGATGAACCCGGAATCTGCGTGATATCCCACTGCCTTGTAGCCGTCTTGAGGGTCGCCAACAGGCTCGACGGTCAGACCGGATTCCAGGTTCTGCACCCTGAGCAGCAGCGATTGCGTATTCGCTTGGTCGAGGGCAAGGCTCGTGTAGATCGCGCCGACCTCCGGGTCGAACGGCTGACCGGGTGCTGCGGCGGCCGGGAGCGCGACGATGCCGCCGGCTCCCACACCCCCCGCCACGGCGAGGGCAATAGACGTCCTCAGTTTTCGTGAACGCACGTTGTGTTGTCTCCAATCGCCGGCGGATGCGCGAGCCGACTATGTCGGTCGGGTTCTCGCATTCCGCGGGCAGGTTCGAATTCGAATTGTGATGCCCGGAGGTGACCGCCAGTCGAACCAGCAGTTCTCTCCTCAGGAATACCCAGAACGGTCTGCAGTGCGGCAGATCGCTAGGTGACCTCATACATCCAGAGTGCGAAACATTGTGTTGATAACGCGAGGAATACGAAATATTTCAGCGGTCGGGTCTGAGCGATCCGGTCGGCTCAGTTTCTAGCGCCGCGCGAGGAAGAACGGATGCGGCTCCAGCCGCTCCTTTGCCAGGCGCAGCGCCAGCGGCGCCCACACGATCACCGCGATGGCCGCGCCGAGCAGCAGCCCGCCGATCGTGTCGCTCAGCCAGTGAGCCCCCAGGTAGGTGCGGCTCACCGCCATCAGCACCGCCCAGAGCACGCCGACGATCCACACCCAGACGCGCGGGAAGATGATCGCGAGGACCACCACCATCGTCGCGGCGTTGGCCGTATGCCCGGACGGGAATGATCCAGTGTCGGAGTGCACGAGGATCTCGGTCGGGCGCGCTCTGCCCACCGTGTGCTTGAGAAGTTGGACGCACGCCACCGACAGGACGCTGGCCACAGCGAAGAAGGTCGCGCCCCACGGTCGCCGGAAGGCGAGCAGCAGCAGGAAGATCACGACGGGCACGACGATCGAACCGACGATGCCTCCGCCCGCGTAGTTGAAGAACAGGGCGGGCCCCAGCCAGATCGGCGAGCGGTGTTCGACGATCTCGCCCATCCACTCGAGGTCGATGGAGAACGGCTCCTTGGGGCGGAACGCGATGATCGCGCCGAGCACCACGACGAGCCCGACGGCGACCGACGCGGAGATCACCGGCCAGCGCCTGCTGACCTTCGCAGCCTGCCTGACCTGCTCGTGCGCCGTCCCCATTGCACCAACGTACTCATTCCACAGCGCGCATCAATCGAGTCCGAAGGTATTCACGGGTACCACCGGCGTGTCGTGTGAATAACTTCGGACTCGATTGTCAGGGGACGGGCGGCGCGGGTCAGTGGGCGAGGGCCGGGACGGTGCGGGGACGGACGATGAGCCAGAGAGCGGCGATCGAGACGACGGCGCAGATGGCCATGACGAAGCCCATCGGGGTCGCGCTGCCGACGCCGAGGATGCCGACGACCGGCGAGACGATGCCCGCGATGCCGAAGTTCAGAGCGCCGAGGAGGGATGCGGCCGTGCCCGCCTCGTGCCCGTGACCGTTGAGCGCGAGCACCTGCACGCAGGGGAAGCCGAACCCGCACGCCGCGATGAAGAACCAGAGCGGGATCGCCGTTCCCCACAGGCCGACGTGCGCCTGGTCGAGGATGACGATGAGCACGCTGGAGACGAACATCACGACCGTCGAAACGGCGAGGATCCACTGCGGCCCGACGTACTTGGTGATGCGCGCGGCCGACTGCACGCCGATGATGATTCCGATGGAGTTCACTGCGAACAGCAGGCCGTACTCCTGGGCATTGAATTTGTAGATCTCCTGGAACACGAATGAACTCGACGAGAGATAGGAGAACAGGCCGGTGAAGTTGGCTGCGCCGACGATGGCGATGCCGACGAAGATCCGGTCGCTCAGCACCGCCTTGTAGCGCTGTCGCATCGTGGAGTGACCCGCGTCGTAACGGCGGGCTTTCGGCAGCGTCTCGACGATCCAGAGCGAGACGCAGATGACGACAAAGAGGCCGTAGCAGGCGAGCACGACGAAGATGCCGCGCCAGGGCATGACGAGCAGCAGCCACGATCCGATCACCGGGGCGAGCACGGGGGCCAGGCCGTTGACGAGCGCGAGGCGGCTGAGCATCCTGACCAGCGGGCGGCCGCCGAAGAGGTCGCGCACCATCGCCATCGCGACGACACCGCCGGCGGCGGCGCCGATGCCCTGCATGGCGCGGGCGAGGCCGAGCAGCTCGACGTTCGGAGCGACGGCCGCGCCGAGGCAGGCCAGGATGTGCACGCAGGTCGACAGGATGAGCGGGAGGCGGCGGCCGATCTTGTCGCTCCACGGGCCGACGAGGAGCTGCCCGACGCCGAATCCGATGGTGGTGGCCGTGAGGGTCAGCTGGATGGCGGCCGTCGAGACATTGAAGTCTTCCTGCAGCGTCGGCAGCGCGGGCAGGTACGTGTCGATGGTGAACGGACCGAGCGCCGTGAGCGCACCGAGGATGAGGATGTATGCGAGGCGCTGGCGGCCGGAGAGGGAGTCTCCGGGATGCACGACGGTGGTCACGAAAGTTCCTTGTGGAGAGAAGACGAACACCGCGACCGTGGCCGCGGTTGGTGGGAGGGGTGGGATTCTGCTCGCTCGTTCGAATCGATTCGACCGTCGTTGCCTGGTAATCCTATCGGATACCGGACGCGAATGTTACCGTGCACATCCCCCGGTTTCGGGGGGGGGGGCGTCAGTCGGCGGGGGCGGCCAGCAGCGGCGCGAAGGCGAGTTCGGCGGCGCCGATCATCAGGATGTTCGCCCCGAGCTCTGCCCGCGCGATGCGAAGGTGCTCCCCCGATGCGGCGAGCGCCTCCCGCGAGACGAGCAGGATCAGCCGCTCCGGCGCGACGGCGAACAGCGCGCCGAGGAAGCCGCCGAGCACCACCAGCTCCGGGTTGAACACGTTGGTCGCGTTGCGCAGGGCGATGGCGAGGAAGCCGAGCTGCCGCTCGATCTCCGCCAGCACGGCCGTGTCTCCGCGCTCGACCGCGGCGGCGAGCGCCCCGTCCAGCTCTTCGCCGTCCGCCGTCTCCAGCCCGAGGGCGGCGAGGAGCGCGCGCTGGTTCACCTCGGTCTCCAGGCAGCCGACGGCGCCGCAGTGGCAGCGGATCCCGTTCGTGTTGACGAGCGTGTGGCCGAGCTCCCCCGCGTATCCCGAGACGCCGGTGAGCGAGACGCCGCCGACGATGACGCCTGCGCCGATTCCGGATGCTCCACCGTTTAGGTAGACCAGGTCGCTCGCTCCACGCCCTGCGCCGAACAGCCGCTCGGCGTTCGCCCCGAGGTTGGCGTCGTTGGCCGCGCTGACGCTGAGGCCGGTCGCCTCCGCGAGCTCGGCGGCGAAGGGTTCGTCGCGCCATTCCAGGTGCGGGGCGAGCCGGACGACGCCGTCGCTCTCCCGCACCAGTCCAGGCACGGCGACCCCGATGCCGACCACTCTGGTCGCCGCGGACAGGTCGGGGCGGAGCCCGTCGATGACCGCCGCCGCGACGGTCGCCGCCTCCTCGGCTCCCGGCACGTGGTCGAGCGGGAACCGGACGCGGCGGTGCACGACACCGTCGAGTCCGACGATGCCGACCGTCACCGCGTCGATCTCCGGGTTGACGGCGACGGCGACGACGCGGCTGTCCGCGACGACGACGGGAGACGGCCTGCCGACCCTGTTGCTCGTCTCCGGCTCACGCTCGGTGACGAGCCCGAGCTCGACGAGCTCCGCGACGAGCGCCCCGACGGTCGACCGATTCAGCCCGGTCGCGTGCGTCAGAGAGGAGCGGGCGGCCGGTCCACCCCGGTGGACGAGCCCGAGCACGGTGGCGAGGTTGTTCCGGCGCACGGTGTCGAGGTTCGTCCCGGTGGTGTTCATGGTCCTGTGTACTGTACCGTTTCGCGCCGGGCCGGACGGTTCACCAGCTCTCGGGCCGCACTCCGAACGGGACGGGCTCCGGTCGCTCCACCGTCGACGTGAGCGTGACCACCTCGTGGGCGCGCCCAGCGGCGATGATCGACTCCATGATCTCGAGCACGTGGAACGCCAGCTCTCCGGATGCGCGGTGCGGCCGCCCCGTCTCGACCGCGCGGGCGAGGTCGGCGAGCCCGACGCCGCGCCCGGCATCCGCATAGCCGGCCGACGCAGGCACCTCGCGCCAGGTGCGGTCGTCCGCGGTGGCGATGGATGCGATTTCCGAGAAGGCGTTCGGGTCGGGCACGGCGATGCTGCCGGTGGTGCCGAACACCTCGAACAGCGGAGCGCGGGACTCCCACACCTCGAACGACACCGTCACCGTGGAGATGACGCCGTTCGCGTGCTCCAGGATCGCGGTCACGTGCGTGTCCACATCCACCGGGATGGGGGTTCCGGCGAGCGGTCCCGTGGCGACGGTGCGCTCGCGCTCTGAACGGCCGACGGCGCCGGAGACCCGCACGACGGGTCCGAAGAAGTGGACGAGGCTGGTCAGGTAGTACGGGCCCATGTCGAACAGTGGCCCACCGCCCGGCTGGTAGTAGAACGCCGGAGCGGGGTGCCACAGCTCGTGACCAGGGGCCGTCCACGAGACGGCGGCGCCGACCGGGCGTCCGATCCTGCCGTCGTCGAGCAGAGCGCGCGCGGTTTGGATGCCGGTGCCGAGCACGGTGTCGGGGGCGCTTCCGACGCGCAGGCCCTTCTCGGCGGCGCGCTGCAGGACCGGAAGCGCGTCGGCCGTCGCGAGGGCCAGCGGCTTCTCGCCGTAGACGTGCTTGCCCGCATCCAGTGCCCTGAGCGCGATCTCGGTGTGCGCGGCGGGAATGGTGAGGTTGAGGACCGCGTCGATGCGCGGGTCGTCGATCAGCGCATCCACGGTGAGCGCGTCCACGCCCTGCTCGGCCGCGACCACGGATGCGCGGTCGAGATCGAGGTCGGCGACAGCGGTCAGCGCGAGGTTCGGGAGGTGCGGGAACTGCTCGAAGTACTGGCGGCTGATGTTGCCGACCCCGACGACGCCGACGTTCAACGGGCTGCCCACAGGAGTCCCCTTTCGATGATGGTGCGGACGGGCTGGCTCTCCACGATCTCGAGCCGGTGGCCGGGAGCGGAGACGAAGATGCGGCCCTTGCCCCACTGGCGGGTCCAGATGGCCGGCGCGGTGACAGGACGGTTCCACGCATCCCAGGGCCGCACCGACTGCGTCGTCGTGGCGAGGACATCGTTGTACTCGTCGCTCAGCACCCAGTACTGCTCGCTGACGAGGTCGAAGTCGTCGATGCCCTGCGTGATCGGGTGCGTGCGCCCGTAGTCGGTGATGTGCACCGTGTACGGGATGTAGTTGTCCGACTGCTCCCCGGTGCGCTCTGCGGGGTCTTTGCCCGCGTGGTGGGCGAACTGGCCGCCGATCATGTGCAGGTAGTCGGCGTTGTCGCGGTACGCGTCCGCGATGCCGCCGTGCCAGCCCGCCATGCCCGTCCCGTTGAGGACGGCACGCTGCAGCCCGGCGAACTCCTCGCGGGTGATGGTGTTCATGGTGTTGATCTGGAGGATCAGGTCCACGGTGTCCAGATACGCCTCGTCGGTGTAGATGGCCGGGCCGTCCTCGATGCGCACCTCGAAGCCGTTCGCTTCGAGGTGCGGAATGAAGAGGTCGGTGGTCTCGACGGGCATGTGCCCGTCCCAGCCGCCGCGGACGACGAGTGCTTTCCTGGTCATGCTTCCTGTCCTGTCGATTCTGCTGTCGTCTGTTCTGTCGCCGTCCATGCGCTGCCTGTCGCGGCACTGCGCTCGACGGCGGCGAGGACTCGCTGCACGTGCAGACCGTCGGCGAACGACGGCTGCGGGTCGCGGCCGTCCGTGATGTCGTCGACGAAGTCTTTGATCTGGTGGCTGAAGGCGTGCTCGTAGCCGATGGCGTGCCCGGTCGGCCACCAGTTGGCCATGTACGGATGCTCGGGCTCCGTCACGATGATCCTGGTGAACCCCTGCTCCCCGGCGGGGAGGGTCGCGTCGTAGAACTGGATTTCGTTCATGGCTTCGAGGTCGAACGCGATGGCGCCGCGCGATCCGCTCAGCTCGATCCGCAGGGCGTTCTTGCGTCCTGTCGCATAGCGGGTCGCCTCGAACGCGCCGATGGCCCCGGAGGCTGCGCCTCCCCCGCCGAGCCGCGCGGTGAACCACGCTGCGTCGTCGACGGTCACCCGACCGCGCTCGGACGAGGCGGTGCCGGAGAGCCCGACCGTCTCGCCGAGCAGCGGGCGCTCCTCGACGAACGTCGCGAGGGTGCCGGAGACGCTGTCGAGGCGGGAGCCGGTGATGTGCTCGACCAGGTCGATCGCGTGCGCGCCGATGTCGCCGAGCGAGCCGGAGCCTGCTGCGTCCTTGTCGAGACGCCAGGTCATCGGGCCGTCTTCGTCCGTCAGCCAGTCCTGCAGGTAGAGCGCCCGCACCTGACGGATCGTGCCGAGCCTGCCCTCTTCCACGAGCCGTTTGGCGAAGCCGATGGCCGGAACGCGCCGGTAGCTGAACCCGACCATCGAGCGCACGCCGCGCGCCGCTGCACGTTCGGCGGCGGCGACCATCGCCTCCGCCTCCTCGACCGTGTTGGCGAGCGGTTTCTCGCAGAGCACGTGCTTGCCGGCATCCAGTGCCGCGATGGCGATCTCGGCGTGGGATGCCCCCGGCGAGCAGATGTCGACGATGTCGATCTCCGGATCGTCGATGACGCGGCGCCAGTCGGTCTCGGCGTGCTGCCAGCCGAAGCGGTCGCGTGCTGCCTCGACGCGGGCACTGTCCCGGCCGACGATGGTCCTCATCACCGGTTCCGCGGCGAGAGGGAAGAACCGAGGGGCGACCCGCCAGCCCTGTGAGTGCGCGGCTCCCATGAACCCGTAGCCGACCATCGCCACGCGCAGCTGCCTGGCAGCATCCGTCATCTCTCGCTCCTTCGCGTCGTTCCGCCGTACGACGCTATTGCCGGGGCGAGGGCGGTCACAAGTTTCGATAGATCATTGGAAAACTTTCGCATCCTGATGGTCGGAACGGCCGCTCCGACGGCAGCCGCGACGGTCGTGTCAGGCGGCGGGAGCAGCCGTGGAGTGCCGCACGACGAGCGAGGTCGCGAGCTCCAGACGGGCGTTGTCGATCTCGCCCGAGCGCAGGCGCAACGCCATCCTGGTCGCCTCCTCCGCCATCTCCTGCAGCGGTTGGCGAACGGTGGTCAGCGGCGGCCTGGCCCACAGCGCCGGCCGCACGTCGTCGAAGCCGACCACGGACAGGTCGTCCGGCACGTCGAGGCCGAGAGCGGCCGCGGCGTCGTAGACCCCGAGGGCCTGCAGGTCGTTGCCTGCGACGATCGCGGTCGGGCGATCCGGCAGGCTGAGCAGCCGCCTGCCCTCCCGCTCGCCGATCAGCTGTTCGAAGGCGCCGCCCGCCGCGAACTCCTCCACGATCGGGATGCCGGCCTCGGCGAGCGCAGACTGATATCCGGCCACCCGGGCGCGGGAGCACATCAGGTCGGCGGGGCCGGAGATCACCCCGATCTTCGTGTGGCCGAGCGCGATCAGGTGGCGCGTCGCCGCGACCCCGCCCGCCCAGTTGGTCGCTCCGACCGCCGGGACGTCCGCGGGCGGGTCACCGGCAGGGTCGACGACGACGAACGGGATGTTCCTCGTGCGCAGCTGCCTACGGTGCTCGACGGTCAGGTCGGAGAACTGCAGGATCACCGCGACCGGCTTGCGCTGCAGCACCCCCGTGATCCACTCCTCGTGCGGGCGGTGGTGGTCGCCGAGGGCGGACAGCGCCAGGACGAACCCGGATTCGCGGGTGATCCGTTCGACGCCGCGGATGATCTCAACCGACCACTCGCTCTGCAGGTTGTCGACGACCAGCTCGACCAGCCCTCCGCGCTCGGGGTCGAGACCGCGCCGGGCGTACCCGGAATCGCGCAGCAGTTCTTCGACGCGCTGCCGGGTGGCCGTGGAGACGCCCGGGCGCCCGTTGAGGACCTTGGATGCGGTCGACAACGACACGGACGCCTGCTGCGCTATCGCCTCCAGGGTGGGCCTGGTTCGATCGGACATGCTCACACTGTGCCACAATGTGGCCCATCCCTTTCGCCCGATCCGGCGAAAACTTCCCAGGAGGATCCGCTCAGCGATGGCTTTCACCGACCTGTCTCCCGCCGAACTGCTCGCTTTCCGCCCCGAGGTGGACGAGCCGGACGACTTCGACGCGTTCTGGACGGAGACGCTCGCCGAAGCGCGCTCCGTCGGCGGCGACGTCACCCTCACCCCGGCAGACACCCCGATCACGCAACTGATCGTCGACGACCTGACCTTCCCCGGCTTCAACGGAGAGCCGGTGCGCGCCTGGGTCTCCCGGCCGAGGGATGCGGAGAGTCCGCTGCCCGCCGTCGTGCAGTTCCAGGGCTACGGAGGAGGGCGGGGACTCCCCGGAGAGAACGTGCTCTGGGCGCTCGCCGGGTACGTGCACGTCTTCGTCGACACGCGCGGGCAGGGCAGCAACTGGGGCACGGGAGGCGACACCCCGGACCCGCACGGCTCAGGACCGGCGACCCCCGGATACATGACCCGCGGCATCCACGACCCGCGCGAGTACTACTACCGCCGCGTCTTCACCGACGCGGTGCGGGCGGTGGATGCGACGCGGGCCTTCCCGTTCGTCGACGCGGACAGGATCGCCGTGACGGGCGGGAGCCAGGGCGGCGGCATCGCCATCGCAGCGGCGGCGCTGGCCGACGGCGTGCGCGCCCTGCTGCCGGACGTGGCGTTCCTCAGCGCCTTCCGCCGCGGAGCAGAGGTCGCGATCGGCGGCCCGTACCTGGAGCTGGCCACCTACCTGTCCGTGCACCGCGACCAGGTGGATGCGGTCTTCCGCACCCTCTCGTACTTCGACGGCGTGAACTTCGCCCGCCGCATCCAGGTGCCGTCGCTGTTCTCGGTGGCGCTGATGGACCGCGTCGTGCCTCCGTCCACCACGATGGCCGCGTTCAACCACCTCGCGGCGGAGGACACGACGATCGAGGTCTACTCGTTCAACGACCACGAGGGCGGCTCCGCCGTGCAGTGGCAGAAGCAGGCGAGGTGGCTGGCCGAGCGGTTCTAGATCCCGAGCGGTCCTAGACCGCGTCGACCATCTCCTCTGCCCGCTCGGACAGCAGCACTCCGACCGTGCGCCGGTCGGCGGCGGTCACCTCGTGCACGTCGCCGGTCAGCGTCACGATGGCCCGCCCGGTCGCCGTTCCGGCGATGTGGCGCACGTCGGCCTGCTTCTCGTTGACGATCGCACCGCCGGTGACCTCGTCTCCGCGAAGGCCGGTGGATGCCGCTGCGTGCGTCGCCGCCCACACTTCCACGTCGCCGGGCTCGACGACCCTGACCATCCTGCGGTCGCTGAATGCGAGCCTGGTCGCCGGCACGTCGAAGGTCACCCGCACGGATTCGCCGGCCTCCAGGTCGACCCTGGTGTATCCGAGCAGCTGAGCGACCGGCCGCGTGACCGTTGCCGTGACGTCGTGGCCGTAGAGCTGCACCGTGTCCGTGCCGCGCACGGAACCGGTGTTGGTCACGGTCAGGGTCGCGGCGAACGCCCCGTCGGTGGATGCGTCTGCGTCGACCTCGAAATCGGAATACGCGAACGCGGTGTACGTCAGGCCGAAGCCGAACGGGAGCACCGGAGTGGAGTCGGTGGCCGTCACATCGGACGGGCCGCCCAGGATCGGGTGCAGGTAGGAGTACGGCTGCGCGCCGGCCGAGCGCGGCATCGAGACGGGGAGACGGCCCGAGGGGTTCACCCGTCCGGTCAGGATGTCCGCAATGGCCGGGCCGCCGCCCTCGCCGGGGAAGAAGGCCTGGAGGACGGCGCTCGGCGCTGCGTCTCCGTTCAGCGCCCAGTCGATCGCGTACGGGCGGCCGGTGAGCAGCACCATGACCACCGGCGTGCCCGTGGCGATCACCGCGTCGACCAGGCGCCGCTGGGCGCCGGGCAGCTCGAGCGATTCGGAGTCGTTGCCCTCGCCGACCGTTCCGCGGCCGAACAGGCCGGCCTGGTCGCCGACGACGACCACCGCGAGATCGGCGCCGGTCGCCGCATCCACTGCCGCAGCGAAGCCGGACTCGTCGTCGCCCTCCACGGCGCAGCCTTCGGCGTGCACGAACTCCGGAAGGGGCAGCCCCGCATCCGCGAAAGCGGTGGGCAGCGCTTCGAGCACCGTCGGGATCTCGAACCCGAGCGGGAGGCCAGGGTGTCCGGCCAGCACGTGGTTGGCGAACGAGTAGCAGCCCTGCAGCGCCTCCGCGCGGTCGGCGTTCGGGCCGATCACGGCGACCGTCGAGACGGGCGTCGTGCGTGAGCCGAGCGGCAGGACGCCGTCGTTCGACAGCAGCACGACCGACTCCTCCGCCAGGCGCCTGGCCAGCTCGCGGTGCCGCGGAGAGTCGAGGTCGACCTCGGCGGGCGGCTCGTCCTCGAACGCGTCGGCGTCGAGCAGGCCGAGCTCCTCCTTCTGGGCGAGCGCGCGGAGCACGGCGCGGTCGACGTACGCCTCGTCGAACTCCCCCGACCGGATGCGGTCGGCCAGCGGCTGCAGGTACGCGTCGCCGGTCGGCAGCTCGATGTCGATGCCGGCCTCGAGCGCCAGGGCTGCCGCCTCACCGCGGTCGGCGGCCACGGCGTGCATGACCTCCAGGAACGCCACGGCAAAGTAGTCGGCGACCACCACGCCGTCGAAGCCCAGCTTCTCGCGCAGCGTGCCGGTGAGCAGGCCGGGGTCCGCGGCGACGGGGACACCGTCGATCTCGGTGTACGAGTTCATCACCGAGCGGGCGCCGCCATCCAGGATGGCCATCTCGAACGGGGGCAGGAACACGTCGGCGATCTCCCGCGGACCGGCGTGCACGGGCGCGTGGTTGCGCCCCGCTCGCGACGACGAGTATCCGAGGAAGTGCTTGAGCGTGGCGTGCACGCCCGACTCCTGCAGACCCCGCACGTACGCGGTCCCAACGGTGCCGACGAGGTACGGGTCCTCGGCGATGCATTCGTCCACCCGGCCCCAGCGGGGGTCGCGGATCACATCGAGCACCGGGGCGAGGCCCTGGTGTATGCCGAGCTGCTTCATCGAGTCGCCGATCGCGGCGCCGACCTCCTCCACGAGCTCCGGGTCGAACGACGCACCCCACGCGAGCGGCGTCGGGAAGGTCGCCGCCTTCCACGTCGCCAGCCCGGTCAGGCACTCCTCGTGCACCAGGGCCGGGATGCCCAGCCTGGTCTCACGCTTCAGCCTCCGTTGCTCGTTCCACAGCCAGGCTGCGCGCTCGGCGGGCTGGACAGGACGCGTGCCGTACACCCGCGTGTAGTGCCCGATGCCGTGCCGGGTGACATCGGCAAGGCTGCCTTTCGCATCCTGAGCAGCGGCCATCTCGCCCTGCATCGGGGCCACGAGGCCGTTCTGATCGAGCCAGTACCCGACGATCTGCGCGAGCTTCTCTTCGAGGGTCATCCGGGCGTGGAGCGCGCGAACACGCTCCGACACGTCTGGCATGGCCGCGGGAAAAACGGTCGCGGACTCAGTGCTTTTCTTCACAGGAACCAATCACAAGAGAGAGAGCTGAATGCAGTGGGACGAGAAACGGACGGCGGCCGCGGTCAGCCCTTGACCGCGCCGGTCAGGCCGCCGACGATCCGCTTCTGGAAGATCGTGAAGAAGATCAGAGCGGGGATCATCGAGAGCGACGTGAACGCCAGGACCTTCGCCGTGTCGACGGAGTACTGCGACGCGAACGCCTGGACTCCGAGGGGCAGGGTGAACGTCGACGGGTCGTTCAGGATGAACAACGGCAGCAGGTAGCTGTTCCAGCTCGCGATGAACGCCAGGATGCCCGTGGTCACGACACCCGGGATCGACAGCGGCATCACCATCCGGAAGAAGAACCCGAGACGGCTCGTGCCGTCGAGCGCCGCGGCCTCCTCCAGCTCGACCGGGATCGCCCGGATGAACGGCACCAGGATGATCACCGTCGTCGGCAGGGAGAACGCGATCTGCGGCAGGATGACGCCCGCCAGGCTGTTGGTGAGCCCGAGGTCCTTCACCAGGATGTAGAGCGGGGTGATCGCCACCGTCAGCGGGAACATGAGCCCGGCCGCGAACAGCGAGTAGATCGCCCCGCGACCGCGGAACTGGTAGCGGGCGAGCACGTAGCTGACCATCAGTCCGAGGGCGACGACGCCGACCGTGGTCAGGATGCCGACGATGGCCGAGTTGCCGACCTCCAGCCAGAACGTCGAGCTGGTGAGCACGTCGGCGTAGTTGACCATCACCCACGGGTTCGGAAGACCGGCAGGCGACGTGGTGATCTGCGAGTTGGTGCGGAAGCCGCCGATGATCGTGTAGAGGATCGGGGCGAGGCACACGGCGATGAAGACCAGCGCGATGAAGTAGGTGACGGGGCTGCCCCACTTCTCACCGTTCTTGGAGAGACGCTGCCTGCGGCCGCGCTGTTCCCTCACCGGCTGAACCGTTCCGGCTGTCGTTGCTGACATTACTTCTTACCCTCCGTAATGGCGCCGACCATGTCGCGACGAAGCACGAAACGCTGGTAGATCAGGGCGATCACGAGCGAGATGATGAACATCACGACCGCGACGGCGTTGCCGAAGCCGTAGTTGCCCGAGCCGCGGCCGTTGACGACCATGTATGTCGCCATCGTCGACGTCCCGGCCGTCGCAGCGACGTACTGACCCCAGATGATGTAGACGAGGTCGAACAGCTGCAGGGATCCGATGATCGACAGGAACGCCCAGATCCGGATGGTCGGGCCGAGCAGCGGAAGCGTGATGCGCCGCTGGATCTGCCAGTAGCTCGCCCCGTCGATGGCCGCCGCCTCGAACAGCTCCTCCGGGATGCTCTGCATTCCGGCGAGGAAGAGGATCACGGCGAAGCCGATGTACTTCCAGGAGATGATGAACATCAGCGACCAGATCGCGATGTTCGGGTCGGACAGCCAGTCCTGCTTGAACGCACCGAGGCCGATGCTCTGCAGCAGGTCGTTGACCGCGCCTGCGCTCTGCAGCATCAGGCTGAAGCCGGTTCCGACGATGACCTCGGAGATCACGTACGGCACGAAGATCAGCACGCGGATGATGGTGCGGCCGCGGATCTTCTGGTTGAGGAGCAGGGCGAGCACGATCGCCACCGGCCCCTGCATGACCAGGGAGAGCACCAGGATGATCCCGTTGTGCGTCAAGGCGTCCTGGAACGTCTTGTCCTGGAAGATGATCAGGTAGTTGTTGAGCCCCACGAAGTCGGTCGGGGCTCCGTAGCCCTTCCACTTGAAGAAGCCGTAGTACGCGGCGAGCACCACCGGGAAGATGACGAACGCCAGGAACATGATGATCGCCGGACCGGCCAGCAGGGTGATCTCTGCTCGCTGACGCCAACCACCGCCTCTGCGGCGTCGCGGAGGACGCGACCGCACAGGGGGTGACGCCACGACGGCGTCACCCCCGTTTGTGCGAACGCTCGGAGCTTGTTGCTCGTCGATGACCGACTTTGCACCGAGGGACTCACTCATGATCGAGAACTATCCCTTTGCTCCGGCGTCGTTGACGGCCTTGACGATCGCCTCCGGGCTGCCCTTGCCTGCGAGCATGTCGACGACCCCGGCGTTCAGAGCGTTACCGACGCTCTGTCCGTAGAGGGTGTCGAGCCAGACGGACACGTACGGTGCCTTGTTGTACGCCTCGAGGATCTTCTTCAGCGCGGGGTCGGTGACGACGTCCTGGGCGTCCTTGCTCGCCGGGAGGGTCTGGAACGCGGTCGCGTAGCCCTCCTGGTACTTCTTCTGCATGAAGAAGTTGAGGAACTCCGGGCACTCCTTCGGAGCCTTCGTGGCACAGGTGAAGCCGTCGACGCCACCCATCATCGCGTCTGCCTTGCCCTTGCCGCCGTCGATCGCGGGGAACGGGAACCAGCTGAGGTCGGCCAGCGGCTTCTGGTCAGGGGTGAGCGATGCGATCACTCCCGGGTCCCAGGCGCCCATCAGTTCCATCGACGCCTTGTGGTTGGCGACGAGACCGGCGGAGCTGCCTGCGCCCTGCTGTGCCGTGGTGGTCAGGAAGCCGTCGTTGAACGGCTTCGTCGCGGCGAAGGACTGGAGGTCATCACCGGCCTTGAGCCAGCAGTTGTCGTCGAAGCTGCGCGACTTGGCCGCCTTGTTCATCGTGTCCTGCGAGCACTCACGGAGGGCGAAGAAGTAGTACCAGTGCGCTGCGGGCCATGCGTCCTTGCCACCGAGGGCGATCGGCTGAACGCCGGTCTTCTTGACGGCCTCGACCGTCGCCTCGAGTTCCGGGATGGTGGTCGGCGTCGTGGTGACGCCGGCCGCCTTGTAGAGGTCCTGGCTGTAGTAGATTCCGCCGGGGAGCACGGCGGTCGGCATGCCGTAGATCTTGCCGTCGACGGCGAACGAGTTCAGGACGCCCTCGCTGACCGCCGACTTGGTCGCGGAGTCGATCTTGTCGCTGATGTCCATCGCCTGACCTGCTGCGACGACGTCGGCGAGCTTTCCGCCACCGCGTGCCATGAAGATGTCGGGACCGTCGCCGGAGTTCAGCGCGGTCTGCAGCTTGCCGTCCATGTCCTCGTTCTGGATGGACTGGATCTTGATCGTGACGTTGGGGTTGGCCTTCTCGAAGTCCGCGACCGTCTGCTGCCAGTAGGCCTTGCCCGGTCCGGTGGTGGAGTTGTGCCAGAAGGTCATCGTGACCTTGCCGTCAGCAGAGTTGCCGCCGTCGCCACTACACGCCGTTGCGAGAAGGGCTGTGCTCGCGACGAGTGCGAGCAAGCCCGCCGCTCGAATTTTCCTCTTCATTGTGGAAACTCCTTGGTTGTCCTCATTGACGCACATTCGTCCGCCCGCCGAGAGCTTCGCATCCCATCCTGTGATTTGTCAAACGATGTCGATAACGTTTTCGACAACGTTATCGAAATGTCGCTGCAAACCTGGAAAAGCGCTGGGCGCACGGTACTGTGTCCACTATGTCCACGGAACTCGACCCCGCCGCCTTCGGCAGGGTGACGATCAACGACGTCGCCCGTGCGGCAGGAGTCTCGGTGTCCACCGTCTCTAAGGTGGTCAACGAACGCTACGGCGTCGCGGCCACCACCTCCCAGCGCGTGATGGAGGTGGTGAACGAGCTCGGCTACGAGACCTCGCTCGTCGCGAGCAGCCTGCGCAGGCGCAGCACCAACGTCATCGGCATCCTCGTCGCCGAGTTCGAGCCGTTCTCCGTCGAGCTGCTGAAGGGCATCTCGGTCGCCGCCACCGGCACGGGATACGAACTGCTCGCGTACACCGGGCTCGTCTCCGGCGTGAGCAGCGTCGGGTGGGAGCGCAAGTCGCTGTCCCGCCTGGCCGGCACGCTCATCGACGGGGCGATCATCGTCACGCCCACCACGCTCATCCCGAGTTCCTCCATCCCGGTCGTGGCGATCGACCCGCACACGGGGCAGGGCGGACCTGCGACGATCGACTCGGACAACGTGGGAGGCGCGCTCGTCGCCGTCCGCCACCTGATCGGGCTGGGGCACACCAGGATCGCGCACATCCGCGGCCGACGGGATCTGGCCTCCGCCCAGCTCCGCGAGGACGGCTACCGTCAGGCACTCCAGGAGGCGGGCATCCCGTTCGACCAGGACCTGGTGCTGTACGGCGAGTACTCCGCGGCACAGTCCGCCGTCGTGGCGCGCGAGCTGCTGGACCGGCCGGACCGGCCGACGGCGGTCTTCGCCGCCAACGACACCTCGGCGATCGGCGTGCTCTCCGTCGCCAGGGAGCTGGGCCTCCGGGTGCCGGAGGATCTCTCGATCGTCGGCTTCGACGACATCCCGGATGCGGCGAATTCCACCCCGCCGTTGACCACCGTCGCGCAGCCGCTGCACGAACTCGGCGAGCGCGCGCTGCAGATGCTGCTCGCCCTGTTGGACGGACAGCCCGTCGCGACCGGCGTGCACCTCCCTGCCGAGCTGGTCGTCCGCGCGAGCACGGGTCCCGCCCCGACCGTCTGAGAAATTCGCATTTCCCATCGGCCGCTCTCGCTGATATGTTCTTAGAAACAACAATTCCCCTCCGAGAGTGAATCAGTGTCGATCTATTCCGCAGCCGAGCCGTCGACCACGGCGCCGGCCCACCGCATCCACGAGGCCGTCGTCACGGTCCTGGATGCGCGAGGAGAGCCGCTCGCCGGCGCCGAGGTCACCGTCGAGCAGACCAGGCACGCGTTCGGCTTCGGCAACATCGGCTTCGACTTCATCGGCCTGGCCAACGGGGAGGGGAACGAGGCGGACGAACGTCTCGCCGAGCTGTACACCGGCGTGTTCAACACCGCGACGCTCCCGTTCTACTGGGGCCGCTTCGAGCCACGCCGCGGAGAGCCGGACACCGCCAGGCTGCAGCGCACCGCCCGCTGGTTCCGCGACCGCAGCGTCGCGCTCAAGGGCCACCCGCTGGTCTGGCACACCGTGCAGCCGGACTGGCTGCTCGGCCTGCCGCTCGACGAGGTCGAGCGACTGCAGCGCGAGCGCATCCGCCGCGATGTGCACGACTTCGACGGTCTGATCGACACCTGGGACGCCATCAACGAGGTCGTCATCATGCCGGTGTTCGACAACGGCGACAACGCGATCACCCCACTCGCCCGCGCCAAGGGACGCATCGCCATGATCCGGATGGCGTTCGAGGAGGCCCGCGCCGCCAACCCGAACGTGAAGCTGCTGCTCAACGACTTCGACCTGTCGACCGCATACGAATGCCTGATCGAGGGCGTGCTCGAGGCCGGCATCCCGATCGACGCCATCGGCCTGCAGACCCACATGCACCAGGGCTACTGGGGCGAGGGCGCCGTGCTCGCAACGGTCGACCGCTTCGCCCGCTACGGCCTTCCCCTGCACCTGACGGAGACGTCGCTGGTGTCCGGGCACCTGATGCCGGCCGACATCGTCGACCTCAACGACTACCAGATCCCCGAGTGGCCGTCGACGCCGGAGGGCGAAGAGCGGCAGGCCGACGAACTGGTGCGGCACTACCGGTCGCTGGTCGCGCATCCCTCCGTGGAGGCGATCACGTACTGGGGTCTCACCGACGCCGATGCGTGGCTCTGCGCGCCGATCGGCCTGGTCCGCGCGGACGGAACGCCCAAGCCGTCGTACGAGGCGCTGCGCAGGCTCATCGCCGACGAGTGGTGGCTGAGCCCCACCACCACCATCGCCGACGAGAACGGACGCGTCGCCGTCTCCGGCTTCAGCGGCGACTACCTGGTGCGTGTCGGCGACGCGGCCACCCCGATCACCATCGACCGAACCACCGATCGCATTCAGATCTCCATCCCATCGAACAACTGAAGGAAATTGCTATGACTGCCACACCCACCCGCGAGGACAAGTTCTCGTTCGGACTCTGGACCATCGGATACAACGGCACCGACCCGTTCGGCGGCCCCACCCGCCCGCAGCTCGACGTCGTCGAGGCCGTCACCAAGCTCAACGAGCTCGGTGCGTACGGTCTGACCTTCCACGACGACGACCTGTTCGCCTTCGGCTCCACCGACGCCGAGCGCCAGAAGCAGATCGACCGCCTCAAGGGCGCCCTCGCCGACACCGGCGTGATCGTCCCGATGGTGACCACCAACCTGTTCAGCGCTCCGGTCTTCAAGGACGGCGGCTTCACCTCCAACGACCGCGCCGTCCGCCGCTTTGCGCTGCGCAAGGTGCTCCGCAACCTCGACCTGGCCGCCGAGCTCGGCGCCAAGACCTTCGTCATGTGGGGTGGCCGCGAGGGTGCGGAGTACGACTCGGCCAAGGACATCCGCGCCGCGCTCGAGCGCTACCGCGAGGCCGTCAACCTGCTCGGCCAGTACGTCACCGACAAGGGATACGACATCCGCTTCGCCATCGAGCCGAAGCCGAACGAGCCCCGCGGCGACATCCTCCTCCCGACGGTCGGCCACGCGATGGCGTTCATCGAGACGTTGGAGCGCCCCGAGCTGGTCGGCGTGAACCCGGAGGTCGGACACGAGCAGATGGCCGGCCTGAACTTCGCGGCAGGCATCGCCCAGGCGCTCTACCAGGGCAAGCTGTTCCACATCGACCTCAACGGTCAGCGCGGCATCAAGTACGACCAGGACCTGGTCTTCGGTCACGGCGACCTGCAGAACGCGTTCGCGCTGGTCGACCTGCTCGAGAACGGCGGCCCGAACGGCGGCCCGTCCTACGACGGCCCCCGCCACTTCGACTACAAGCCGTCGCGCACCGAGGACATCACCGGCGTCTGGGACTCCGCAGCGGCGAACATGCGCACCTACCTGCTCCTCAAGGAGCGCGCGCAGGCCTTCCGCGCCGACCCCGAGGTGCAGGAGGCGCTCGAGGCGTCGCGCGTCACCCAGCTCGCGCAGACCACGCTGGCCGACGGCGAGAGCTACGACGACCTGCTGGCCGACCGCGCCTCGTACGAGGACTTCGACGCCGACGCGTACTTCGGCGGCAAGGGCTTCGGCTTCGTGCGGCTGCAGCAGCTGGCGCTCGAGCACCTGCTCGGCGCTCGCTGAACCCGCTGAAAAGCGACTGAATCACACCTGAAACACCTCGAGGGGCGCCCGCGAACCGGGCGCCCCTCTCCCCCATTCATCGGAAAGGACAGAGCGGATGACGCTGGTCGCCGGAGTCGACTCATCGACGCAGAGCTGCAAGGTGGTCGTGCGCGACCTCGAAACGGGAGCCGTCGTGCGGTACGGGCGTGCCGCGCATCCCGATGGCACCGAGGTCGACCCCGCCGCCTGGTGGGCCGCTCTGCAGCAGGCCATCGAGGAGGCCGGCGGACTCGACGACGTGGCCGCTGTGTCCATCGCCGGGCAGCAGCACGGCATGGTGACACTGGATGCGCAGGGCCGGGTCGTCCGCGACGCCCTGCTCTGGAACGACACCCGCTCCGCCCAGGCCGCCCGGGACCTCATCGACGAGGTCGGAGCCGCCGAATACGCCGCCCGCGTCGGCGTCGTCCCCGTCGCCTCCTTCACGGCGACCAAGCTGCGCTGGCTGCGCGACGCGGAACCGGCGAACGCGGAACGCGTGGCAGCGGTCGCCCTCCCCCACGACTGGCTCACCTGGCGCCTGCTCGGCTACGGCCCGGAGGGCGAGAGCGAGCTCGGCCCCGACCTCGACGCGCTGACGACCGATCGCTCGGACGCGAGCGGCACCGCATACTGGGGCGCTGCATCCGGGGCGTACGATCTCGACCTGTTCTCGCTCGCTTTCGGCCGCGCGGCCCGGGAGGCAGGCACGGCCGGCAACGGCATCGTGCTCCCGCGGGTGCTCGGGCCGGCGGAGTCGGCCGGACGCACCACGTCCGGCGTCCTGGTGGGACCCGGCGCCGGCGACAACGCGGGCGCCGCGCTCGGGCTCGGTGCCGCCGACGGCGACGTGGTCGTCTCGATCGGCACCAGCGGCACGGTGTTCGCGGTGACCGATGCCCCCGTGTCCGACGAGAGCGGAACTGTCGCGGGTTTCGCCGACGCCAGCGGACTCAGCCTGCCGCTGATCGCGACGCTCAACGCCGCCCGCGTGCTCAGCTCCATCTCCGGCCTGCTCTCGGTCGACTTCGACGAGCTCGCCGACCTCGCGCTGTCCGCGGAGGCCGGCGCGGAAGGCGTCGTCCTCGTGCCGTACTTCGAGGGAGAGCGCACCCCGAACCTGCCGGACGCCACGGCGAGCATCCACGGGCTCACCATCGCCAGCACCCGCCCGTCCACGTTCGCCCGCGCCGCCATCGAAGGGATGCTCTGCGGGCTCGCGGACGGCCTCGACGCCGTGCGCGCGGCCGGTGTGCGGGAGAAGCGCGTGCTCCTGATCGGCGGGGCCGCCCAGAATCGCGCAGTCGCCGCCATCGCTGCGCAGGTGTTCGACGCCCCCGTCGTGGTGCCTGCGCCGGGCGAGTACGTGGCGAACGGCGCGGCGGTGCAGGCCGCGTGGGCGCTGACCGGCGAGCGGCCGGAGTGGACAGTGGATGCTGCACCGGCGCTCGCGGTCGACACACGCCCGGTGATCCGCGAGCAGTACGCGCGCGCGACCGCGGGGGTCTGAGCGCCGGATGGTTCCGGCGCGGTGGCGAGTGCGCGACCGCGCTCAGGCCGCGGCGTGCTGCGCGGCCATCCGCACCGGGGCGTTGCCCGCGCCGTAGCCGTCGTATCCGCCGACCCGCTGGACCAGCTCGATGAAGACGCTGCCGAGCGTCGGCGTGTAGAAGTGCACGAACTCGCCGTCCGCGTCGCGGTCGTAGAGCAGGTCGAGCGAGCGCAGTTCGGCGATCCTCTCCGCGCCGAGGTCGAAGCGTGCGGCGAGGTCCTCGTAGTAGTTGGTGGGAACGGGCAGGAACCGCAGGCCCCGCTCCCGCGCACGCCTGGCCAGGCCGACCACGTCCGAGCAGGAGATGGCGACGTGCTGGGCGAAGGGCCGCGCATCCGGTGTCGCGTCGCGCTCGGACAGCGACGGAGCGACGTTGAGCGCGAACCGCACGCCCCCGTCGCGCGAGCGGACCACCTGGCTGCGGACCAGCCCGACGGGGCCGGCCACCTCGGTCGTGGCCGACGGCCGCAGCGCGAGCAGGCTTCCGTAGAACAGCACGGCCTCGTCGAAGTCGGCGGCATGCTGGGCGAGGTTGACGTGGTCGATTCCGCGGATGGCCGCGTCTCCGGCACCGAAGCCTCCACTGAACTCGGCCACCCAGTCCGGAGTCGCCGACCCGGGCGTCGGTGTCGACCAGAAGATCTCGGTGCCGTCCGGGGCGACGACGGCGGGGAGGTCCTGATCCTGGGCGCTCGTGCGGCGGAACACGCGAGGCACGCTCAGCGCCGAGGCCCGCGACGCTGCCGCCGCCGGGTCCGCCACGTCGAGACCCACCGCGGCGATGGACGGCTCACGGCCACGCGCCTGCTGTTCGTTGAGGACCACCCGCGCGTCGCCCTGCGACCAGAGGCGCACGTCCTTCGTCCTGTGCTGCCCGGCGAACGCGAAGCCCAGCTGGTCCAGCAGGACGGCGACGGCGTCGGTGTTCTCCGCCTTGATCTCCACGAAGTCGAAGCCGCGCGGCTCCGGCACCGCGGTGACGGTGGCGAGGTCGGTCGCGCCGCCGGGCGCGCTCGCCAGCAGCCGCGCCGTGGCGTCTTCGAGCACGCGCAGCGACCGGTGCGCGTGCCGGGCCGTGCGCCAGGCGTCGGTCTGGCGGAAGGTGTCGTTGAACACTTCGAGCGACAGCGGACCGCGGTATCCGCCGCGCACGACGTGGGCAAGGAACGCGGGCAGGTCGAAGCCGCCTTCACCGGGGAACAGACGGTGGTGACGGCTCCAGGAGAGCACATCCAGCGACAGCAGCGGGGCGTCGGCCAGCTGCACGAAGAACACCTTCTCACCAGGGATGCTCTCGATCCCGGCCGGATCGTGCCCGCGCGACAGGATGTGGAAGCTGTCCAGGCAGACGCCGAGCGCCTCGTGTCCTGCCAGCTCCACGATCCGCCAGGAGCGGCGGTAGTCGTCCACGAAGCGGCCCCACGCGAGGGCCTCGTACGCGATGCGCATCCCACGCGCCGCCGCCCTGTCCGCCAGCCGCGCCAGCTGGGAGGCGGAGACGGCGTCGTCGTCGACGGTCGCCGTGGCCACGTTGCTGCACACGAGCACCGTGTCGATGCCGAGCCGCTCCATCAGCTCGAACTTGGCCTCCGCGCGGTGGAGCACGGCGCGGAAGACATCGTCGCTGACCCCCTCCGCATCCCGGAACGGCTGGTACAGCGACAGCTCGAGTCCGAGTCTGTCGCTCAGCGCGCGCAGCTCCTCCGGCGACTGCTGGGCCACCACGAGGTCCGGTTCGAAGATCTCGACCGCGTCGAAACCGGCGTCGGCCGCCGCGTGCAGCTTGTCGACGATGGTGCCGGAGAGGCAGACCGTGGCGATGGAGGTGCGCATCAGCGGCCCAGCGCCACGAGGTCGAGGAACTGGGCGTGCATCCTGGCCCTGTCCGGCTCACGGCCGGTGATGAGGCGGAACGCGTCCGCCGCCTGTCCGACGGCCATCTGCCCGCCGTCGAGCACGCGGCACCCCGCTGCGCGTGCGGCGGCGACGAGTTCGGTGACCACGGGCCGGTAGACGATGTCCGCCACCCAGAGACCGGGATGCAGGAGCGTCACGTCCACCGGGATGCCCGGATGCGAGTGCATGCCGACGAAGCTCGCGTTGACGAGACCGTCCGCGTCGGCGAGGAGGGTCGCGAGGTCGGCGGGGGCCGCGGAGGAGATCCGTGCCGCAGGGAAGGCGGCGGCTGTGTCCGCGGCGAGCCTGGCCGCGGAGGCGGGGACGACGTCCACGATAGCGAGACGCCCGACCCCGGCGCCGAGCAGCGCGTGGGCGACCGCCCCGCCTGCACCTCCCGCGCCGATCAGCACGACCGAGCCGAGGTCTGCTCCCGGCAGGCCGTCGGCGAGCGCCGACGCGAACCCGGTGACGTCCGTGTTGTGGCCGACCAGCTTCCCGTCGACGATGAGCACCGTGTTCGCTGCGCCCACCGCTGCGGCCACCGGATCGACCTCATCCAGGGCGGAGAGCATCTCGCGCTTGCACGGGTGGGTGACGTTGAAGGCGGAGAAGCCGAGCGCCCTTCCCTCCGCGATGATCGCTCCGACCTCGTCGGCGCGCCTGCCCAGGACGGCCAGGTCGAGCGGGCGGTAGAGGTAGCGGATCCCGTGTGCGTCCCCCTCCGCTTCGTGCATGGGCGGGGTGAGCGACGGGAGTACGCCGTCGCCGATCAATCCCACGAGATACGACTCGCCTACCACGCTCATTGCGCCTCCTCGCTGCAGAAATTGGATGTTGGGATTCAGTTGACACCGACCCCGTCAGCTTCCTAACGTACCGTATGATTCATGCAGCATTTAAGTTGCGTGAAGCACCCACTCTGACGTACGCGAGGACGATTCAATGACGACAACCGCCCCTCCCCCCGGCACCTCCCCGAGCAAGACACCGCGGCGCGCGGCCGTGGCCAGCTTCCTCGGCTCCGCGGTCGAGTACTACGACTTCTTCATCTTCGGAACGGCGGCGGCCCTGATCTTCCCGCACGTCTTCTTCCCCGACGCCGACACGAACGCGCAGGTGATGTCGTTCGCGACGTTCGGATTCGCGTACATCGCGCGCCCCGTCGGCGCCATCTTCCTCGGCCACTTCGGCGACAGGATCGGGCGCCAGAAGGTGCTCGTCTTCACCCTCGTGCTGATGGGCATGTCGACGTTCATCATCGGCTGCCTGCCGACCTTCTCGGCCATCGGCTGGTTCGCCCCGGTGCTCCTGGTGCTCTGCCGGCTGATGCAGGGTCTCTCCGCGGCCGGCGAGCAGGCGGGCGCCAGCTCGATGACGCTCGAGCACGCACCGGAGAACCGCAGGGCGTTCTTCACCTCCTGGACGCTCACCGGCACCCAGGGCGGCCAGATTTTGGCAGCGCTCGCGTTCATCCCGATCCTGGCCGCGCCGGACGAGTTCACGTACTCGATCGGCTGGCGCATCCCGTTCTGGCTGTCGGCGCTCGTGGTCGTGATCGCGTTCGTGGTGCGCCGCTCGCTGCCGGAGTCCCCGGAGTTCGAGAGCGCGAAGAGCAAGGGCGAACTCGCCAAGCTTCCCGTGGCCGACCTGCTGCGCGACCACTGGCGGGATGTGCTCCGTGTCGTGCTCTGCGCGACCATCGCCGCCGTGTCGACCGTGTTCGGCAGCCTGGCCATCGCATACGGGATCAGCGTCGGCGTCGACAAGGAACTCACGCTCTGGCTCGTCGTCGCGGCCAACGCGGTCGCCATCGCGACCCAGCCGCTGTTCGGGATGCTCGCCGACCGCATCGGCCGCAAGCCCGTGTTCGTCTACGGAGCGCTGGCGAGCGCCGTGCTCATGCCGTTCTATCTCGTTTCGATGTCGCAACCGAACATGCTCATCGTCTTCGCGCTCTCGGTGGCGACGTTCTCCTGCGGGTACGCGGCGTCGAACGCGGTCTGGCCGGCGTTCTACAACGAGATGTTCTCGCGCCGCGTCCGGTTCTCCGGCGTCGCCATCGGCACCCAGCTCGGCTTCCTGGCCGCCGGGTTCACCCCGAGCATCGTCACCGCGCTCGGCGGCACCGGCGAGAACGGCTGGGTGGTCATCTCGCTCTTCACGGCGGGCATCGCCGTGCTGGCCTCCGTCGCTGCGCTCACGGCGCGCGAGACGGCGCACGTGCCGACCGACCGGCTGGGGCTGGATGGCACATCCCGTGCCGTCGATGCGCCGGAGCCGGTCGCGGTGCGCTGAGGCACGGGTGCGCTGACGCAGCGCTACGAACGAGAAAGGTGCGGCCGGGACCTCCCGACCGCACCTTCTCCGTTTCGTTCTCGCGTGCCTACGCGGTGACCGCCTCGCGACGCCCGCCCGGCCCGACGTACTGCGAGCTGCCGTAGCCGACGATGAAGTAGCCGATGATCGCGAACAGCCAGAGCAGGAAGATGCTGAAGGCGGCCCCCTTGCCGAACGCGCGGCCGACGCCGAGCGCGACGATGATCGCGACGATGATGTTGACGATCGGGATGAAGTACAGGATCACCAGCGCACCGTGGAATCCACCGATCTTCACCAGCAGGTAGGTGTTGTAGATCGGGATGAGCGCGCCCCAGCCCGGCTTGCCCGCCTTGGTGAAGACGGGCCACAGGGCGATGACGACAAGGATGTATCCGATGAGGCCGCCGATGATGGACGGCACCGGGTTGTATGCGGTGGTCTCGGTGGCGATCAGGCCGTCGGCGGCCAGGGCGATGGGGAACATGGGTGTCCTCTCTCTGAACGGAAATGACAGTATCCATTCAGCGTTTCAACAGGGGGACGCCAGGTGAACCGGGCGTGTCGCACGGACGGCGACCGCGTATCGTCGCGGCGGCGGACGGCTGTCGCTCGGCCCCGCGGTTCGGGAGCCGTCCGGCGCCGCCGCGACGAGTCTGTAAGGGCGCGCGTCAGCGGCGCGACACCAGGATGCGCGGCCCGGCGACCCACGACGCCAGACACAGGATGCCTGTGAAGGCGAACACCCCGACGAACGGCCACGCGCCGCCCAGCCCGGACAGCGCGGCGAACACGATCGCGGTCGCGGCGAGCGAGATGGCGGAGCCGATCGCGTCCGCGATGGAGAGCGCAGAGCTGTTGAAGCCCTGGTTCTCCGTGGTGGAGTACTCGAGCGTCAGCACGCCGAGGCGCGGGTAGAGGATCCCCATGCCGGCACCGGCGAACGCCCAGCCGACCACCACGACCACCGGAGACAGGTGCAGCAGAGCGGTCAGCAGCAGTGAGGCGATCGCGACGCTCAGCCCGATCGAGCCGAGGCGCGCCGCCAGCCGGTTGCCGATGGCGGGGAACCGGCCCTGCACCCACGACGCCGCCGCCCAGCTCACCCCGGCCGCCGTCAGCGCGAGGCCGGACAGGGCCGCGGTGAGCCCGAACTCGGTCACCAGCAGCAGAGGCACGTAGACCTCGGCCGCGAAGAACGTCGCGGCGACGAGGGCACGCACGAGGATCACGCTCGGCAGCCCCCGGGCGGCGCGCAAGGCGCGCGGCGGCAGCAGCGGCCGGATGGCGACGATCGCGACAGCGACCGCGAAGACGGGTGCGATCCACTGCACGGGTCCGCGGGCCTCCGCGGTCAGGTTGAGCGCGAGCACCGCGACGGCGACCAGCACCGCCCAACCGATGCGTCGCAGGTCGAGCGGCGGGCGCTCCTCCCCCTCGTCCGGCCGGTGTACACCGCGCATGGCGGGCACGACCATCAGCATGGCGAGGACAGCGAGCCCGACGACACCGAGGAACACCCAGCGCCAGCCGACCGACTCCGCGAGCGCTCCCGCGATCAGCGGACCGACGAGCGACGGGATCACCCAGGCCGCCGCGAACCCGGCGAAGATCTTGGCGTGCAGGTTCGGCGGGTACACCCGCGCGACGATCACGTACAGGGCCACCGTCAGGGCGCCGCCGCCGAACCCGTGGATGAGCCGGCCAGCGACGAAGACGCCCATGTTCTGGGCGGTGCCCACCACGAGCAGCCCTGCCACGAACATCCCGACCGAGGCGAACAGCGCGTTGCGGGGACTTCCCCTGTCGCACCACGCCCCGGCGAGCACCATGCCGACGACGCTCACGGCGAGCGGTCCGGCGAAGGCGAACGCGTAGAGGCTCGCGCCGTCGAGTTCGCGGCTCACAGTCGGCATGATCGTGGTGACCGCGAGCGCCTCGAACGCCGCGAGCATGATGAGCGCGCACATCCCGATGCTGACCCAGCGATAGCGGGCGCTCAGGACACCGCCGGGTGGCGGGAGGTCGGCGACCGCGGCTCCCTGCTGCAGGGGCGTGCTGGTGCGTTCGCGGTCGTCAGTGGTCATGGTGCGAGCCTAGGACCTCAACTACGGTTGAGGTCAATGACTCCTTCCGAACCGATCCTCAGCGTCGGCGACATCGCTTCCCGCAGCGGCGTCGCCGTCTCCGCCCTGCACTTCTACGAGCGGCAGGGACTGATCAGCAGCGAGCGGACGGCGGGCAACCAGCGCCGCTACCGGCGCGATGTCCTGCGGCGGGTGGCGTTCATCCGGGTGTCGCAGCGGGTGGGCGTGCCGCTCGCCGAGATCCGTCTCGCGCTCGACTCGCTGCCGGAGGGCAGGACGCCGACGAAGAAGGACTGGGCACGGCTCTCCCGGCTGTGGCGGGATGCGCTCGACGAACGGATCAGAGACCTGGAGCATCTGCGCGACGACCTCACCGGGTGCATGGGATGCGGGTGCCTCAGCCTGCGCACCTGCGCGCTGCAGAACCCGTCGGACGAACTCGGCGGCAGCGGGCCTGGGCCGCGGAGGTGGCTGGACGGCGTGACGAAGGAGGACTGACGCGCTCAGCGCGGCGGCGCCGTGGACGCGCGCACGATCAGCGCGGGTTGCACGTTGCCGGGGTGGGGCTCGGCGGTCGACTCGATCTCGGCCACCAGCCGGGCGACGCAGCGGCGGCCGAGCTCGGCGAAATCCTGCCTGACCGTCGTGAGCGGAGGGCAGAAGTGAGCCGCCTCCGGGATGTCGTCGAAACCCACAACGCTCAGGTCGCCCGGGATGTCTCTCCCGCGGTCGCGGGCGACGTGCATGATGCCGAGCGCCAGCTGGTCGTTGGAGGCGAACACGCCCGTGATGGCCGGGTCGGCGAGCAGCTCCTCCCCTGCCGCGTAGCCGGACTGCGCCGTCCAGTCGCCGCGGATCGGGGGTAGCACGTCGAGGCCGGATGCGCGAAGCTCGTCCTGGTAGCCGCGCAGCCTGGCCTGCGCCTCGATCCAGCCGAGCGGCCCGGAGACGTGCACGATCCGGCGATGGCCGAGGTCGATCAGGTGGCGGGTTGCAGCGCGGGCCCCGGCGAGCTGGTCGACGGAGAGTTCTCTCTCCGCATACTGGTCGCCCGCCTGCATGGTCACGTACGGCACATCCAGCCCGGTGGAGGCGATGAGGTCGAGCACCCGCTCCTGCGGCGCGATCACGACGATGCCCTCCACGGCCTGGGCGAGCAGATGGTCGATCCCGTCGGCGATGCTCTCCTCGGTGAGGTCGGCGAGCTGGGCGACCGCCACGTAGTACCCGGCCTCGCGCCCGGCGGACTGGATCGCGCCCATGCTCGACACCGGCCCGTAGAGCGCGGCGGCGGAGGCGGCGAGCACGCCGATCGTGTTCGACCGGGCGGTGACGAGCGCCCGTGCGGCGCGGTTGGGCCGGTAGTGCAGTTCGTCCATCGCCCGCACGACCCGCTCGCGCGTCGAGTCCCGGATGCTCGGGTGCCCGTTCAGGACGCGCGACACCGTCTGGTGCGAGACCCCCGCCACCCGCGCGACATCGCGCATGCTGGCGGCCCGGCTCGCAGCGTCGTCGTGCGTCATTCCCTCATTATGCGCTCCGCCCACGCGCGCTCCCGCTCCCGCGACGGGGGCGGATGAGGAGGGCGGCGACCGCGAGGACGAGCGGGAAGACGAGGTGCCAGCCGGCGAGCAGGAGGAGACCGGCGGCGAAGACGCAGGAGGCGAGGGACATCCACCAGCCCAGCGACCAGCGCGGCAGCAGCACGAGCGCCGACGCGACGCCGAGCGCATACACGGCCGCCGCGATGCTGGTGTGCACCAGGATGAACGGCTGCAGGTCGCCGCTCGCGAGGACCAGTGCGGAGTACGCGGCCATGATCACCGCGGACAGGAGCAGGCCGCGCCGGGCGATCCCGCCGTTCTCGGCTCCCCTGCCGAACCAGCGCGGCAGGTCGCCGTCTCTGCCCATCGCGGCGCCCAGCTTGCTGAACGCGGCGAGGTAGGCGTTGAACACCCCGGTGACCACGATGGCGGCGATCACGGCCACCACCACCCCGCCGCCCGGGCCGGACGACACCGTCACGAGGTCGAGAAGAGGCACGGCACTCGTCGATGCCGCGTCGCCGAGCACGAGCACCGTCACCGTCTGGATGGCCAGGTACGCCGCGGACACGATTACCAGCGCCAGCGCGGTCGCCCGCGGGATGTCCCGCCGCGGGTTGCGGAACTCGCCGCCGATCCCCGCCACGGCCTCCCACCCGGCGAACGCCCAGATGTAGAGGCTCATCGCGAGCCCGACGCCCTCCCAGCCGTGCGGGAGCAGCGGCTGCAGGTTGGCGGGATCGGAGTGCGGGACGGCGGCGGCGAGCACGAACACGAGCACGGCCACCAGGGCAGCGGACAGGACGAGCTGCAACCAGCCGGCGAAGCGCACGCCGAATGCGGTGACGATCACCGGGATCACCATCAGTCCGATGGCGATCAGCACGGTGGTCAGCGCATCCCCGCCGATCACGGCGACCACGTATCTCGCCGTCATCAGCGCCGCGATGGGCGCACCGATCGGCGTGCCGAAGAAGAACCAGTAACTGATGACGCGGGCGGCGGTCGGCCCGAACGCGCGGCGGGCGAACGTGGCGACACCACCTGCATCCGGATGCCGCCTGGCGAGAGCGGCGAACGTCGCCGCCAGCGGGATGGAGATGACGGCGAGCGCGGCGACGGCGATGATCGAGCCAGGACCGGCGACCGACGCGGCGAGCGCCGGCAGCACCAGGATGCCCGTGCCGAGCACGGCGGCGACGTAGAGGGCCGTGCCCCCTGCGACGCCGAGATGTCCGTGCGTGGCGCCTGGCGGTGCGTCCGGTGTCGCGCCGCGGGCGCGCGCGATCGATGGCCCGCTGTCCGTCATTCCTCCATCATGGCGGTGGCCGCCGACATCGGCAGAATGTCGCCGCACGGAGACGTATGCTTGCATTTCGACCGCAGGACCGCACGTGCAAGGAGACACAGGTGTCTGAGACGTTTCACGACTCCACTGTCACGCGCGACGTCGACACGGCCGAGGCGAAACTGCAGGCCACGTACGCCTCCATCGTGCTCGGCACGGACCCGCACACCAACGGCCTCCGGTACGCCGAGGAGGTGCACGGCGAGAATCGTTTCGTCGTCGCCCGCCACCTGTTCGACGGCGACGTGGAGTGCGCGGCCGAGCTGCCGTTCTTCACGGTCGCGTCCGTCGTCGGCAGCTACCTCTGGCGGACGGGTGGCGAAGAGGGGGACCTCAGTCAGGGCCCCGCGATCTTCCAGCCCGGCCGGCGGCTCGACGCCTCGGTCTCCCACGCGGACGTGAGCGCGGTGAGCATCACCGTCGAGAGCCTGGCCGCGACGGCCGCAGCGCAGTTCGGCGACGGAGTGACCATGCGCTTCGATTCGGCGCTCCCCGTCACCAGGGCGCTGGGCGAGCACTGGCTCGCGGTGGCGCGACTGGCCAGGCAGACCGCGCTGACGGAGGCGTTCGAGAACGACCTGGTCCGCGCATCCATCTATCGCCAGCTGGCCATCGCGACCATCGAGGCGTTCCCACTGACCGGCGATCACCAGGCGCGGCGCACGACCGTCGCATCCCGGGCTGTCGCCTTCAAGAGGGCCGTCAGCTACATCGACGACCACGCGTCGCTGCCCATCACCGTCGACGACATCGCCACCGCGGCGGGCACCACCGTGCCCGAACTCGACAGGGCGTTCGACATGCACCTGCCGTACACCGCAGACCAGTACCTGCACAGCGTGCGGCTCTCCGCCGCCCACCGCGACCTGCGCGAGGGGAAGACCGACGTGCACGGCGGGGTGGCTGCGGTGGCGGCGCGATGGGGGTTCGTCGATGTCGACGCCTTCGAGGCGCACTACCGCTTCCGATTCGGCACGAGTCCGGAGCAGACGCTCGGCTGCTGACTCAGAGCCCGGCGTGCACCGCCAGCACCTCGACCGCGAGCCGCCAGTCCCTGGATGGCGCGGCCCCGGCGGTCCCGGCGTCCTCCTCCTCGCCGGGCAGCCTGGCCACGAACATCGGCCACGCTTCGCCGGCGGTCCGCACCTCCTCGATCAGCCCGAGGTACTCCCCGCCGTAGTAGACCTCCCACGCGGCCGTCGCCGTCGGGCTGTACATGAGCGTGAGCGGCGTCGTGCCATAGCTGTAGACCGCGTGCTGGTGGTCGAGCTGGTTCCCGGTCATGTTCGGAAGAGTATGCGCTATCCCGCCCGCACGGTAGCGGTCGGGCGCACAGGGTCACGCGATTCCGTTCAGGCGGCCAGGTGGAAGGTGCTCGCGAAGCGGTCGAGCAGGTCTCCGCGCCCCCGCAGCACCTCCACCACGCCCGTCTCGATCGCCCGTTCCGGGGCGAGTTCGCCGGAGATCAGCCTCCGGATGTCCGGGCCGGTGGAGAAGGCGAGGTCGACCGGTCCGTCGCCGCGCGTCACATCCAGCGTCGTGCCGTCCACCCGGATGTGCAGCTCGGCCTCCCCGAACCGCGCACCGTACGCCGTGGTCGGCAGGGCGGCGGCGACCTGCGGGCGGAACGCGGTGCGCAGATCCATCGTCATCGAGTCCGGCGTGATGATCTGCTCCTCCCTCGGCTCGCTCAGGGTCTTGAATCCCCATGCCCCGAGCGCGAGCACCACCGGTTCGAGCTCCCGGCCGTACGGCGTCAGCTCGTAGACGATCACCCGCGAGTGCGGAACGCGGTGCAGCACTCCCGCCGCCTGCAGCTCCTTCAGCCGCGCAGCCAGGATGTTGCTCGGGATGCGCGGAAGCCCGGCCGCGAGCTCCCCGTACCGGCGCGGCCCCACGAGCAGGTCGCGGACGATGAGCATCGCCCACCGTTCCCCCACCAGCTCGAGGGCCTGCGAGAAGCCGGAGTACTGCCCGTAGTCGCGTGCTGCCATCGCCCTCAGGCCTGCTGGTTCGCGGCGGCGGCCGGTCCCTGCTCGGCGGCGACCGGGTCCATCCAGCCGAATTCGAGGAGGTTGCCGTCCGGGTCGTTGAGCTGGCGCTGGTACATGAAGCCGTAGTCGGAGGCCGGACGTGCCTCGGAGCCGCCGGCCGCGATCCCGTCTGCGATGGTCTTGTCCACGTCCTCGCGGCTGTCGAGGAAGATCGCGGTCGACACGGACGGGTTCACGGCGGGGTCGCCGATCGGCAGGTCGGTGAAGGTCTGGAAGTACTCGCGCACCAGGATCATGAAGTAGCTGTGGTCCTCCTCGACGACGACGCAGGCCGCGTTGTGGTCGGTGAAGAGCGGATTGATGGTGAACCCGACCGCCGTGTAGAACGCCTTCGCGCGTTCCAGGTCGGTCACCGGCAGGTTGACGAACATCGCGGTCATTGTGGTCTCCTCAGGTCGGTCCGTCTGTGGACGCGTTAACACTTGCAAAAAACAAGTGAGGAGTCAATACCCCGGACAATAGCCGGTCAGGAGACGGGCAGATCGTCGCCGGACGGACTCAGCTCGTGCGTCGCATCCACCGCTGCCTGCACCACATCCTCGAGGCTGCCGCGCACCGCGAACGCCGCGCGCTGCCTGCCGGCCCCTCCCCCGGACGCCACGATCCTCGCCAGGCCGTCGTGCACGAGAGCGGCGTCGCCGTTGGCCTCCAGCGCCCTCCGGATGTGGACGACCAGCGCATCCAGTGCGTCCGTGATGTCTGCGCCCGCCCCGTGCTGGGGATGCGGCAGCCGGCCGTGCACACCGGTCAGCGCCGCCTGCCACCCGGCCAGGCGCAGTGCGGCGGCCGGCAGATCGGACGGCCGCACCCCGGCGTGCCAGTCCGCCGCCGCGGTGTCGACCAGGGCGCGGACGATCGCGGCCAGGACGACGGCATCCCGCGCATCCAGGCAGACGTCGGCGATGCGCACCTCGATCGTCGGCTGCTTGTGCGACAGGCGGGCATCGAGGTAGACCATGCCGTAGTCCATGATCACCTCGGTGTCGACGAGCAGCCGTTCGAATCTGTCGTACTCCTCCACCGAACCGAACACGTCGGTCGGGCCAGCGCTCTGCCACTGGTGCCAGGCGAGGAAACGGAAGCTCGCATATCCGGTGTCCCCGCCCCCGGCGAAGGGCGAGTTGGCGCTCAGGGCGAGCAGCAGCGGCAGCCAGGTCCTGATCCTGTCCAGGATGGCGACGCCCTCCTCGCGCGACTCGATGCCGACGTGCACGTGGCAGCCGCAGACGAGCGTCGTCTGCGCGGTGGCGCCGTAGCGGCGCATCATCTCGTCGTAGCGGTCCTTCTGCGTGGGATGCGGCTGGACCGGCAGCGGCGACATCCCCACCGCGACCGCGCGCGCGCCGAGCGTGCGGGCCAGCCTGTCCGCCCGCTCCCTGCCCGCGACGATGTCCGCCAGCAGCTCGTCCGTGGAGGTGAGCGGCCTGGTCTGCGTCTCGATCATCTCCTGGTGGATCTCGGCCGAGAGCTGGGGACCAGGTTCTTCCGCGCCGTTCCTGGCCCGCGCGTCGTCGGCCTCCGCCGCGGCGAGCGCCTGCGGGGCGACGGCCATCGGAGCGCCGGTGCGCTCGTCGACGAGCAGCAGTTCTTCCTCCACCCCGAAAGTCCTCATAGACCAACTATCCGCGCCAGCACCTGCGGTGGCCAGCCCCTAGCGGGAACCTCCAGGTTGTGACGTAACCGGACGACGCAGAGCTCAGGCGGAACGCTCCGGCTCCAGGGCGGCGGGCTCCTCCCGCTTCGCGAACCGGAACGGAGCGGTGATGGTCGGCAGCAGCGTCCGCCTCCGCACGACGAACAGGGCGACGGCGAGCACGGCGTACACGGCGGAGACGATCAGTCGCGCCTCCGTCGACGTGAACACGAACGTCGCGGCGAACAGCACGAACAGGGCGACCGCCCAGCGTCCGCTGAACCGGAGCGTGAGAAGCATGGCGACGCCCAGGATGGTCTGGGTCGCGGTCAGCGTGAACTCCTCCACCTGCCGTGCATCCATCGGCAGGGCCATCCCTCCGCCGCCGATGAGATGTGCGATGGGCAGCGTCCCGACCAGCGCCGTCCACTGGTTGACCTTGCTGGCGAGCAGGATGCCGATGCCCATCGCCGCCTTGCCGCGCAGCGCGAAGAGCACAGCGATCACGAACTCCGGAGCCTCGGAGGCGAGCGGTGCGAGCCACTGCACGAGCAGGAAGTCGTCGATCCCGAGCGCCCGCCCTCCCTCGACCAGGCTGGTGGCGAACGGCTCGGCGAGCAGCAGGATGATGACGGCGGCGAGGACGAAGATCGTCACGACCGTCGCCCGGCGGGCACGGGTCGGCAGCGTGCCGATGCTGTGCGCGACACCGACGAGTTCCGGCTCGTCGCTCTCGCCGGTCGACACCCGCCACAGGTAGTAGGCGAAGAGCGCGAGCAGCAGGACACCGAGCACGACGTGGATCTGCCCGGTCAGCGGGATGACCAGGGTGAGCACCGACGCGACCAGCAGCAGCCCGAGCTCGACGCGGTTGCCGTGCGGCAGCCGGATCGCGAATGGCTTCGCCTGCACATCCGGATCGGCGGGCGTCCGGCGGCGACGCGCAGCCAGGAACGCGAGGAACGCCACCAGCAGGATGAACGGCCAGCCGAACCCGAGCAGCAACCGGTTGGAGCCGGTCATATTGGCGGCGGCGTACGGAGCCTGAGACGGGTCGGAGCCCGCGCTGAACGCGAAATAGAGGTCGATCGCGTACTCGGGCAGGATCGCGATGATCGCCAGCAGTCCGACGGCGAGACCGCCCGAGATGTCGACCTCGGCCGCCTCCCCGGCCCAGGCGAGAGCGAAGGCCGCGGCGACGATCGCGACGCCGAACGAGAGCACCCCGATGAGCGGGGGAACGTGCACGCCGGTCAGCGTCAGGGCGACCCCCTGGGCGGCGATCAGCGCCACGACCCCCAGCGGGAGGACGAGACGGCGCCAGACGGACGCGGTGGGAGGGTGCGGATTCGACACGGGGAGACCCTTTCGATCACAGGCGGCGACCGAGAGAATGCACAGGGGTGACTCGGTCGCCGGGAATGGCCGACCGAAGGTCTCGTTCGCCCGCACGCAGGCTGCACTGTGCGGGTGGTGCGCCGGGCCGGTCTCCGTGACCAGCCAGTATGTCGACGAACCGCGTCGCCGTCCCCGCACCGTGCGACGGATCGCAACCGGCGGTTCGGGCGGTGGGAACTACTCCCCTTCGATGCCTTCCATCCTGCCCGGGATGCGCGCCCCGCGAGGGGCCGGCCGGGCACTCTCCCAGCGTTTAGGCCCGCCTGACATGCGCGCGCAGGCCGTCCTCATTCCGCCGTTCGGCCCGCCGTCAGATGGTGAGCGTTCCGTCGTCGTTGACGGTCCAGTCCGGGTTGTACGCGACCTCCCAGACGTGACCGTCGAGGTCGGCGAAGTATCCGGAGTATCCGCCCCAGAACACGCGCTCCGCCGGCTTCAGGATTCTCGCCCCCGCGGCCTCCGCCTCGGCGAACACCCGGTCGACGGCCTCCTCGGACGGCTGGTTGATGGCGATGGTGATGCCGCTGAACGTGCCGTCGATCGGATGCTTCGCGTCCTCGGCGAGGTCATCCCTGCCGAACAGGCCGAGCGCGATCCCCGGCAGCTGGTAGAAACAGACACCGTCGAGCGCCTGCGTCGGCGTCCAGCCCAGCCCCTCCTCGTAGAAGCGCCGCGCCCGCTCCAGATCGGCAACGCCCAACGTGATCAGACTCACTCGCTGTTCCATGGCTCGACGCTAGCGCCCGCCGCCGACATGGCGCGAACGCGGCCGACAGGGAGCGGGCGGCACAACCTACCGGGACAGCGCCTGGTCGATGTCGGCGAGCAGGTCGGAGACGTCCTCGATGCCGACGGAGAGCCGGATGACGTTGTCCGGCACCTCGAGCTCCGTGCCGCGCACCGAGGCGTGCGTCATCTCGCTCGGGTAGCCGATCAGGGATTCGACGCCGCCGAGGGACTCCGCGAGCTGGAACACCTCCGTCGACTCCGCGAAGCTGCGCGCCGCCGCTGCACCGCCACTGAGGGCGACGGAGAGCATCCCGCCGAAGCCGCTCATCTGGCGCGCTGCCAGCTCGTGGCCGGGGTGGCTGGGCAGGCCGGGGTAGTAGACGGCGTCGATGCCGTCGCGGCCGACCAGGGCCTCCGCGATGGCCTGCGCGTTCTCGGTGTGACGCTGCATGCGCACGGCGAGGGTCTTGATGCCGCGCGTGGTGAGCCACGCATCCATCGGGGACGACACGGCACCGGCCGCGAACTGGATGAACTGCACCCGGCCCGCGAGCTCTTCGTCGGCGAAGACGAGCGCCCCGCCGAGCACGTCGGAGTGGCCGCCGAGGTACTTGGTGGTCGAGTGCGCGACCACGTCGGCCCCGAGCGACAGCGGCTGCTGCAGCGCAGGGGACGCGAACGTGTTGTCCACGACGACGAGCGCTCCGACCGCGTGACCGAGCTCGGCCAGGGCGGCGATGTCGCTCACCTTCATCAGCGGGTTGCTCGGCGTCTCGATCCAGAGCACCTTCGTGCCGTCGGCCTGCAGCGCGGTGCGGACCGCATCCAGGTCGGTGAGGTCGACCGTGGTGTTGCGGATGTCCCACGCACCGTGGATGCGGTTGATCAGCCGGTGGGTTCCCCCATAGACGTCGTTGCCGAGCACGACGTGGTCGCCCGGCTTCAAGACGGCGCGCAGCAGCGCGTCCTCCGCCGCGAGTCCGGACGCGAACGACAGCGCGCTCACTCCACCCTCCAGCGCGGCGAGCAGCGTCTCCAGCGAGGTGCGCGTCGGGTTGCCGCCCCTGCTGTACTCGTAGCCGCCGCGCAGGCCGCCGACACCGTCCTGGACGAACGTCGACGTCTGGTAGATCGGCGGGATGATCGCGCCGGTCGTCGGGTCGAACTCCTGGCCGACGTGGATGGCGTTGGTTGCGAACTTCATGGGTCTGTCTGCTGTCTTTCTGGAGTCGTTTTTCATTCGCTGAGGAAGTTGAGGAGGTCCTGCCGGGTGAGCACGGCGACCGGTTTGCCGTCCTCGGTCACGAGCAGGGCGTTCTCGGTGGCGAGGGCCGCGCGCGCCGCGCTGACCGGCTCGTTGATGCCGATCAGCTGGAACGGAGCGCCGATGTGCGCGCCGACGTCGTCGGTCATCTGGGCGCGACCGCTGAACACGGCGTCGACCAGCGAGGTCTCGTCGAGCGCTCCCGCCACCTCGCCCATCACCACGGGCGGCTCCGCCGTGAGAACGGGCAGCTGCGAGACGCCGTAGGTGTTCATGATCTGGATGGCGTCGCGCACGGTCTCCGACGGGTGCGTGTGCACCAGGTCGGGCAGCGCGCCGCTCTTCGTCTTGATGACGTCGTGCACCGTGGCCTCGTCGGGCACGTCGCTGAACCCGTAGGACCGCATCCACTTGTCGTTGAAGATCTTGGCGAGGTAGCCGCGTCCTCCGTCCGGGAGGATGACCACGACGACGTCGTCCGCCGACAGGTCTTTCGCAGCCTTGAGAGCCGCTGCGACGGCCATGCCGCTCGACCCGCCGACCAGGATGCCCTCCTCGCGGGCGAGCCGCCGCGTGACGTGGAACGACTCCGCGTCCGAGATCGCGATGACCTCGTCCACCACGGTCGGGTCGTATGCACCCGGCCAGAAGTCCTCTCCGACACCCTCGACGAGGTACGGGCGTCCGGTGCCGCCGGAGTAGACCGAGCCCTCCGGGTCTGCGCCGATCACGCGCACGGCGCCGTCGGACGCCTCCTTGAGGAACTTCCCCGTGCCGCTGATCGTGCCGCCGGTGCCGACGCCGATGACCACGTGGGTCACCTTCTGGTCGGTGTCGCGCCAGATCTCCGGGCCGGTGGTCTCGTAGTGGCTGCGCGGCCCGTTCGGGTTGAAGTACTGGTTGGGCTTGAACGCCCCGGGGATCTCCGCCGCCAGCCGGTCGGAGACGCTGTAGTAGGAGTCGGGATGCTCCGGCGCCACCGAGGTCGGCGTGACCACGATCTCCGCTCCGTATGCGGTGAGGACGTTGCGCTTGTCCTCCCCCACCTTGTCCGGCAGCACGAACACGCACTTGTATCCGCGCTGCTGGGCGACGAGCGCGAGCCCGACGCCGGTGTTGCCGCTCGTCGGTTCGACGATCGTCCCGCCGGGCTTCAGCAGCCCCTCTTTCTCCGCAGCGTCGATGATGCGGGTTGCAATGCGGTCCTTCGACGAACCTCCGGGGTTCAGGTACTCGAGTTTGACGAGCACCGTCGCCGCGATTCCGTCGGTCAGCCTGTTGAGCTTCACGAGCGGAGTGTCGCCGACCAAGTCGATGATGGTCTCTGCGTAATTCACGCGACCAACCGTAACAGTGCCGCGTGCGCACCGCCCGTAGAATTACGACATGCCAGTGTCCGACCTCTCGACCGTGGCCCAGGATTACCTCAAAGTCATCTGGTCCGCGACCGAATGGGCGGAGACGCCCATCACGGTCAAGCAGCTCGCCGAACGCCTCGGCGTCCGCGCCGCCACCATCTCCGACGGCATCCGCCGTCTCGCCGACCAGGGGATGCTCGTGCACGAGCCGTACGGCGGCATCGAGCTGACGGACGCTGGCCGCCGCCACGCGGTCGCGATGGTGCGCAGGCACCGGCTCATCGAGACGTTCCTGGTGGAGGAGCTCGGCTACGGCTGGGACGAGGTGCACGACGAGGCGGAGGTGCTGGAGCACGCCGTCTCCGACGAGCTGGTCGAGCGCATCGACCGCAGGCTCGGCTACCCGTCCCGCGATCCGCACGGCGACCCCATCCCGAGCGCGGACGGCATCGCGCACCGACCGGATGCGACGCCTCTGCTCGCCGCGCACACCGGCGTCCCGCTGACGGTGTCGCGCATCTCGGACGCCGACCCCGCGATCCTCCGCTACCTCGCCGACCGCGGCATCGTGCCGGACGCCCAGCTGAGCGTCGACGAGCACCGCCAGTTCGCCGGGGACATCACCGTGCGGCTGGGAGGCGCAGAGGTCGTGCTCGGCGAGACGGCCGCCGGCGCGGTGTGGGTGACAGAGGCCTGATTCAGCTGGTGGGCGGCATCAGCCGACCCACTGCGCCACCGTCAGCACCACCAGCGCGACGTTGAGCACGACGACGAGCGCCGCGATCCCGATCCCGGCCACGCGCATCCACACGCTGTCCGCACGGTCGCCCATCACGTCCTTCGACGCGGTCAGCCGCAGCAGCGGGATCATCGCGAACGGGATGCCGAGGCTCAGGAACACCTGGCTGATCACGAGCGCCCAGGTCGGCTCGACGCCCAGCACCAGGATCACGATGGCCGGAATGAGCGTGACGATGCGCCGCGTCAGCAACGGGATGCGCACCGTCAGCAGCCCCGCCATGATCGTCGCCCCCGCGTAGCTCCCCACCGACGTGGACGCGAGCCCGGACGCCAGCAGGCCGACCGCGAACGCGATCCCCACCACCGGTCCGAGCGCCGCCGTGATGGCGGCGTGCGCCCCCTCGATCGTGTCCGTCCCGTCCGCCCCGCCGAGGGAGGCCGCGGCCAGCAGAAGCATCGCGATGTTGACGGCGCCGGCGAGCACGAGGGCCGCGACCACATCCACACGGGTCGCGCGGAGGAGGGTGCGTCGCGCATCCGGGGTGGAGGCGTGGCCGTGCCTGTCCCTGGCGAGCGCGGAGTGCAGGTAGATGGCGTGCGGCATGACGGTCGCTCCGAGCATGCTCGCCGCCAGCAGCACCGTCGGAGCCCCGTCGAAGCGCGGCACCAGGCCGCCCGCCGCAGCACCCCAGTCCACCGGGCTCACGAACAGCCCGGCGAGGAAGCCGACCGAGATCACGCCGAGCAGTCCGAGGATGACCGCCTCGAACGGGCGCTGGCCTCTGCGCGACTGCACGGCGAGGATGCCGATGGCGACCACGCCGACCACCAGGCCGCCGAGCGGGAGCGGCAGGCCGAACAGCAGGTTGAGCGCGATGGCGCCGCCGATCACCTCCGCCAGGTCGGTCGCCGCCGCGACCAGCTCCGCCTGCACCCAGAAGGCGCGCCGCCCGCCGGTGCCGAGCCGGGAGCCGAGCAGTTCGGGCAGGCTGCGGCCGGTCACGATGCCGAGCTTCGCCGACTGGTACTGCACGAACACGGCGATCACGTTCGCCGCGACGAGCACCCAGACCAGGAGGTAGCCGTACTGCGCGCCGGCGGTGAGGTTGGCGGCGACGTTGCCGGGGTCGACGTAGGCGATGGCGGCGACGAACGCGGGTCCGAGCAGCAGGAACAGGCGGGACGATGGGCGCCGGGCGCGCGCCGGACGCGACTCCGTCGTCTCCACGGCCTCCGCCATCGCACGCCCCTAACCCGATTGTTAGACCAGCCTAACACTGGCGGCGTGGTGACGAGAAGGCGTCAGTCGTCGAGCAGCGCGCCCTCCGTCTGCTCGCGGTAGAGCCTGGCGTACACGCCGCCCTGCTCCAGCAGCTCCCGGTGCGTGCCGCGCTCGACCAGCCGGCCGTGGTCGATCACGAAGATGACGTCGGCGGCGACGATGGTCGACAACCGGTGGGCGATGGCGATGGTGGTCCTGCCCCGGGATGCGGTGTCCAGCGCCTGCTGCACGACGCGCTCCGAGATGGAGTCGAGAGCGCTGGTCGCCTCGTCGAGTATCAGCACCTCCGGGTCCTTCAGCAACACGCGCGCGATGGCGATGCGCTGCTTCTCCCCGCCGGACAGCCGGTAGCCGCGTTCGCCGACCACCGTGTCGTAGCCGTCGGGGAACCCGGCGATGGTGTCGTGGATGTTCGCCTTCCTCGTCGCCTCCTCGATCTCCTCCTGCGTCGCATCCGGGCGGGCGTATCGCAGGTTCTCCCCGATGGTGGCGTGGAAGAGGTACGTCTCCTGGCTGACGACGCCGATGTGCGACACCAGTGAGTCCTGCTGCAGCGCCTTGATGTCCGTGTCGCCGAACAGGATGCGCCCGCTCGTCGCGTCGTAGAAGCGCGGGATGAGGTACGAGACGGTGGTCTTGCCCGCGCCGGACGGGCCGACGAACGCCGCGAACTCGCCGGGCCTGATCACGAACGACACGTCGTCGAGGGTGTTCCGCTCTCCGTCGCGCGCATCCGGATACCGGAACACGACGTGGTCGAACTCGATGCGGCCGAGGTCGCGCGCTGGGTCGACGGGGACCGCATCCGGCTGGTCGGCGATGGCGGGCTTCAGATCGAGGTACTCGAAGATGCGGGCGAACAGGGCTCCGGAGGTCTGCAGGTCGAGCGCGACCCTCATCAGCGCGAGCAGGGGGAAGAGCAGCCTGGCCTGCACCGTGGTGAACGCCACGATCGTCCCGGCCGTGATGTCGGTCGCGCCGCCCAGCACCAGCCAGCCGGAGACCAGGTAGACGATGGCGGGGATGGACGACAGGAAGATGTTCACCATCGCGAAGAACCACTGGCCGCTCATCGACTGCGACACCTGCAGGCGGATCTGGTTGGCGTTCTCGTCGGAGTACCTGCCGACCTCCGCCGCCTGCCTGTTGAAGCTCTTCGACAGCAGGATGCCGGACACGCTCAGTGTCTCCTGCGTGATCGCCGTCATGTCCGACAGCGACTCCTGCGTCTTGGTCGCGATCCGCGCGCGCACCTGGCCGACCCTGCGCTGCGCGATCACCAGGATCGGCATCAGGATGACGGCCACGATGGTCAGCTGCCAGTTGAGCAGGATCATCGCCACGAACGCCGCGATTACCGTGACCGTGTTGCCCAGGATGCTCGACATGGTGTTGGTGAGGACGTTCGCCACCCCGCCCACGTCGTTCTGCAACCGCGACTGGATGATGCCCGTCTTGGTCTTCGTGAAGAAGCTGAGCTCCATCGACTGCAGGTGGGAGAACAGCCGGACGCGGAGCGCCCCCATCACCTTGTTGCCCACCGAGGCGGTCAGATACGTCTGCCAGACGCCGAGCAGCGCCGAGCCGACGAACACCACGATCATCACGACGACGATCGTGATCAGCGCCTCCATGTCGGGCTTCCCGCTCTTCGGGAACAGGCCTTCGTCGAACGCCCGCTGGGTGAGAAGAGGAGGAACGACGGACAGCGCTGCTCCGATGAGCACGAGCACCATCGTGACGATGATCGCGGTGCGGTGCGGCGCGAACAGCGTCGTGATGCGGCGGAACAGGTTCGGGATCTTCGGGGCCGTCGCGTTCAGAGCCCGCTGCGCCTCGGCGTCGCCGCCGCTGACCCGGCCACGACCGCCGCCTCCACCGCCGGCCATGCCGCGCATCCCGCTCATGGTTTCAGCGTAGCCCTGGCGTGACCCAACCGTGATGCAAGCGCTTGACGTAAACGCTTGCATTCCACCCCACGACGGGGGTAGCGTCCGTCTCGGGCGCGCCCGCGTCCGCACCAAGAGCTCAACGAGGAGTGAAATGAAAGCAGCACGTCTCTCGGTGATCGCCGGAGTGGCCGTCGTCGGCCTCGCGCTGGCGGGATGCACCGGTGGTGGTTCAGGGGGCAGCGGGGGCGGAGACGCCAGCGCCAACCTGACAGGGAAAGGCCCGATCACCTACGTTCAGGGCAAGGACAACTCCAACGTCGTCCGCCCCCTCGTCGACAAGTGGAACGCAGCCCACCCGGACGAGAAGGTCACCTTCAAGGAGCAGTCCGACCAGGCAGACCAGCAGCACGACGACCTGGTCCAGCACTTCCAGGCCAAGGACTCCGGATACGACGTGGTCGATGTCGACGTGGTCTGGACAGGAGAGTTCGCGGCCAAGGGCTGGCTGCAGCCGCTGACCGGCGACCTCAAGATGGACAACTCGGCGCTCCTGGCTCCGACCGTCAAGTCCGGCACGTACAACGGCACGCAGTACGCGGCGCCGCAGACCTCGGACGGTGGCATCCTCTACTATCGCAAGGACCTCGTGCCGACCCCGCCGAAGACCTGGGACGAGATGCTCAAGGACTGCGACATCGCCAAGGCGAAGGGCATCGGCTGCTACGCCGGTCAGTTCGCCAAGTACGAGGGCCTCACGGTGAACGTGGCTGAAGCCATCAACACCAACGGCGGCACCATCGTCGGCGACGACGGCAAGACGGTCACCGTGGACAGCTCCGAAGCCAACGCCGGTCTCACCCGGCTGACGGACGGCTTCAAGAACGGGCAGATCCCGGCAGAGGCCATCACGTACCAGGAGGAGCAGGGACGCCAGGCGTTCGAGGCGGGCAAGCTCCTCTTCCTGCGCAACTGGCCGTACGTCTACAACCTGGCCAAGACCGACGGAAGCTCGACCGTGAAGGACACCTTCGGCATCGCTCCGCTTCCCGGCGTCACCGCCGACAAGCCCGGCGTGTCCAGCCTGGGCGGCCACAACGCGGCGATCAGCGTCTACTCGAAGCACAAGGCGACGGCGTTCTCGTTCCTGAAGTTCCTGCAGAGCGAAGAGACCCAGAAGTTCTTCGTGACCCAGGGCTCGCTGGCACCCGTGCTGTCGTCGCTGTACGACGACGCCGGCCTGAACACCCAGCTGCCGTACCTGTCGACCCTGAAGACGTCGATCGAGAACGCGGTCCCGCGTCCCGTCTCGCCGTTCTACCCGGCCATCACCAAGGCGGTGCAGGACAACTCCTACGCAGCGCTGAAGGGTGACAAGTCGGTCGACCAGGCGCTGAAGGACATGGCTGCGGCCATCAAGACCGCGAGCGCCGGATAACCGACCGGATGCGGCCACCGGGCGGCGGGAACTCTCCCGCCGCCCGGTCCCTCTTCCCCTGAAATCGTCTCGGAGGCCTCACATGTCAACGTCGAACGTCGTCGCCCCGCCAGGAACCCGCAGCCCCAAGTCGCCGCAAGTGCGCGCTGGGGTGAAGAAGAACCGCCGTCAGCAGAGTCGCTGGGCGCTCTACCTCATCCTCCCCACCCTCGTCCTGCTCGCGATCGTCATCGGCTACCCGGTGGTCAGCGCGATCATCATGTCGTTCCAGAAGGACGCCGGACTCGACCCGGCGACCGGCCTGTTCGTCCAGGGCGGCTTCGCCGGCTTCCAGAACTACGCGCACTGGCTGTTCCAGCAGTGCGCAGGCCCGAACGGCGAGACCATCACCTGCCCGCCGGGCAACCTGGGATCGCAGTTCTGGAACGCCGTCTTCGTCACCTTCTTCTTCACCGTCACCACGGTGGTCCTGGAGACGGTGCTCGGGATGTGGTTCGCCTTCATCATGAACCGCACGTTCCGCGGCCGCGGCCTCGTCCGTGCCGCCATCCTGGTGCCGTGGGCCATCCCCACCGCCGTCACCGCGAAGCTCTGGTACTTCATCTTCTCGGTCGCCGGAATCGCCAACGCCGTGCTCGGAGCGCACATCCTCTGGACGAGCGACGAATGGGCATCCCGGTTCGCGGTGATCATCGCCGACACCTGGAAGACCACGCCGTTCATGGCGCTGCTCATCCTGGCCGGACTGCAGATCATCCCGGAGGAGGTGTACGAGGCCGCCAAGGTCGACGGCGCCACCACCTGGCAGCGGTTCTGGCGGGTCACGATGCCGCTGGTGAAGCCCGCGCTCCTCGTGGCCGTGCTGTTCCGCGTGCTCGACGCCCTCCGCATCTACGACCTGCCAGCGATCCTCACCGGCGGAGGTGGTGGCACCGGTAATGCCACGACCACCCTCTCGATCCTCGTGGTCGATCAGATCAGGCAGGGCTTCAACAGCGCCTCCGCCCTGTCGACGATCACGTTCATCCTCATCTTCCTCGTCGCATTCATCTTCGTCAGGTTCCTCGGGACCAACGTGGTCAGAACGCAGGAAGCCCAGCAGAAGGGAGCGAAGTGATGACCACCGTCGCAGGCCCGGCAGCGGCCACAGCGGAGGCGAAAGCACTCCCCCGCACCAAGCAGAGGTCCAAGGCGAAGTCGCGCCAGCGCAACGCGGGCATCCGCACCGGCGTCAGCGCGATCATCATCGTGCTGTGGTGCCTCCTCCCGTTCTACTGGATGGTCGTGACCTCGTTCCGCGATGTCGGATACACGTTCGACACCACGCCGTGGTTCACCCACTTCACCTGGGACAACTACGCGACGGCGTTCTCCACCAAGCTCGGCAACCATCTCGGCCAGGCGCTCCTGAACTCGCTGTTCATCGGAGCCTGCGTCACGATCATCGCCCTGCTGGTCGGAACGTTCGCCGCGTACGCGCTCGCCCGCCTCGACTTCCGGTTCAAGGGCATCGTGCTGGGGCTCATCCTCGGCGCATCCATGTTCCCGGGCGTCGCGCTCATCACGCCGCTGTTCCAGCTGTTCACGAACATCGGCTGGATGGGCACGTACCAGGCTCTGATCATCCCGAGCATCTCGTTCGTGCTGCCGCTCACGGTCTACACGCTCACCTCGTTCTTCCGCGAGATGCCGTGGGACCTCGAGGAGGCGGCCAGGATCGACGGGTGCACGCAGGCTCAGGCCTTCCGGAAGATCATCCTCCCGCTGGCGGCTCCCGCCGTCTTCACGACAGCGATCCTGGCGTTCATCTCCTCGTGGAACGAGTACCTGATCTCCAGCCAGCTGTCGAGTGACGCCACGCAGCCCGTCACCGTCGCCATCGCCTCCTTCGCCGGCAGCCAGCCGCACCAGGAGCCGTACACCGCCGTCATGGCGGCCGGAACGATCGTGACGGTCCCTCTGGTCATCCTGGTGCTGATCTTCCAGCGCCGTATCGTCGCCGGGCTCACCGCCGGTGGTGTGAAAGGCTGATCACATGCGCTGGGACGATTCGCTCGAACTGGTCGATGTCGGCATCGGCATCGCCGGGTTCTTCGCGTTCGCGTTCCTGATCGTCACGATCGTCTGCGAGCTGACCGGTGTCGACGCCCTCGGCTGGGCGCTGACGCTGCTGGCTCTCGTCCTCATCCTCGTGCTCCTCTGGCAGGCGCGGCGGCGCATCGTCGCCTCGCGCCTGCCGGCGGAGGACGGGGAGCGCGTCACTCAGCCCCACCAGGGCTCCTGACCGACGGGGAACGGCATGGCAGGGATCGACGAGGTCGCGCGCGCGACGGGCGTCTCGACCGCGACGGTTTCGCGCGCGCTCCGGGGGCTGCCGAACGTGTCGGACAAGACGCGTGCCGCGGTGCGGAGGGCAGCGGACGAGCTCGGCTACGTCGCGTCCTCGAGCGCTTCCGGGCTAGCGAGCGGGCGGACGCTGGCGATGGGTGTCGTCGTGCCGTCCGTGAGCCGCTGGTTCTACACCTCCGTGCTGGAGGGCGTGGACGCCGAGCTGCGCTCCGCCAGCTACGACATGATCCTGTTCAACCTGGGCGGCCACCGCGGCGACAGGGAGCGGGTCTTCCACCGCAGCATCCTGCGTAAGAGGACTGATGCGCTGCTCGCCCTCTGCCTCGACTTCACGCCGGATGAGCGCCACCAGCTCGCCTCGCTCGGCCACCCCACCATCGTCGTCGGCGGCCCGGTCAAGGGCCTGCGCAGCGTCGGCATCGACGAGCGCGCGACGGCGCGCACCGCGACGGAGCACCTGATCGGGCTCGGTCACACCGACATCGCGCACATCGGCGGCGAGGACGAGGAGGGCCTGAACAGGCAGGTACCGATCGGCCGCCTGCACGGCTTCCAGCAGGCGATGCGGGATGCGGGCCTCCCCGTGCGCCCGGAGTGGGTCATCCCGGGCGGGTTCTCCCTCCCGCTCGGGCGCTCGGCGATGAACGCCCTGCTCGACCGGCCGGGCCCCCGGCCGACGGCGGTCTTCGCCGGTTCGGACGAGATGGCGATGGGCGCCATGCTCGCCGCGGCGGACCACGGCCTGTCGGTGCCGGGCGACCTGTCCGTGATCGGGATCGACGACCACGATTTCGCCGCGTCGTTCCAGCTGACGACGATGGCGCAGGACCCGTTCGACCAGGGTTCCGTCGCCGCGCGCATCCTGCTGGACGAGCTGGCAGGCGGCCAACCGCGCAGCCGGTCCGTGCGGTCGACCGCGACGCTGAAGCTGCGCGGTTCCACCTGCCCGCCGCGCTGAGCGCGCATCCCGACACGCGCGGCAGTACAACGTGGTAGGTCGCACGCTGACCGATCTGGAAGAATAGCCGAGCGAACGTCCGGCTGATCGTGCCTTTCGGGTAGGCGCGATCAACTGCTGTCGATGTCGCCTGTTCTCGAGCACCTAACTCGGGAACGGGAAGAGCCGCCCTGCCTAGGAACAGGGCGGCTCTTCGAAATCTCGCGCGTTCGCGCTAGGCGGCGTCTCCGATCGAGACGGCCTCCGCCTCTTCGATCGTGGTCTCCTCGACGCCGTCGACGCGCTTGAGGTGACGGTGGCCGACCACCACCAGGATCACCGCGACCAGCACGGAGACGGCACCGGCGAAGAACGGGGTGGCCGGGGAGATCGTGTCGGCCAGAAGGGTCGCCGCCGGCGGGGCGATGGCGCCGCCGAGGAAGCGCACACCGGAGTACGCACTGGATGCGACGGAGCGCGGCAGGTCCGTCGCCTCCATCACGCACTCGGTGAGCACCGTGTTCAGCACGCCGAGCAGCAGACCGCCGACGATCACGCAGACGATCAGTCCGACGAGCGAGCCGATCAGCAGCCCGGCGACGGCCAGGTCGATGGCGAGCAGCGGCATCACGATCCAGAGCACCCTGGTGCGCGGCAGCCTGCTGGTCAGCAGCGGTGCGCCCCAGACCGAGGTGATCGCGAGGGCGACGCCCCAGCCGAAGAAGACCAGTCCCAGCGAGATCGCGCTGCCCATCCCGAGCGGCACCAGTGCGAACGGCGTGTACGCGAGCAGCACGAAGAACCCGATGTTGTAGAACAGGGCGGCAGCGGCGAGGAAGCCGAGCGCCGGCTTGGCGAGCGCCTTGAACGGCGCGGAGATGCTGGTGGGCTGCGGTTTCTCCGGCGACTTCTTGAGCATCAGGACGATGGCGATGAAGCCGACCGCCATCAGCGTCGCCGTGCCGAAGAACGGTCCGCGCCAGCTCCAGCTGCCGAGCAGTCCGCCGAGCAGCGGGCCGATCGCGATGCCGAGACCGAGAGCCGCCTCGTACAGGATGATCGCCGACGACGTGCCTCCGGCGGCCGCTCCCACGATGGTGGCGAGGGCGGTGGAGATGAAGAGTGCGTTGCCGAGCCCCCATCCTGCGCGGAAGCCGATGATCGACTCGACGTTCTGCGAGAGACCGGCGGCGAGCGCGAACAGCACGATGAGCGCCAGGCCGATCAGCAGCGTCTTCTTGGCGCCGATCCTGCTGGAGATCCAGCTGCTGAAGAACATCGCGATGCCGGTGATCAGGAGGTAGCTGGTGAACAGCATCTCCGTCTCCGTCGGAGTCGCCTCCAGGCTCTTGGCGATGGCGGGGAGGATCGGGTCGACGAGGCCGATGCCCATGAAGGCGATGACCGACGCGAAGGCGACGGCCCAGACGGCACTCGGCTGCTTGAGGAGGTTGCTTGGTTTGTCGTGGGACATAGAGGTGATGGGCTCCGATTGGTCGGTGGGGAAGCGTGAAGCGGTGACGGTGCCGGGTGTGCGGACGACGCCGGCGGCGGCGAGGGATGCGCTACGGGGCGGTGGCGAGCGCCTCAGCCGGTGCGGCGAGGCCGACGCGCGATCCGATGATGCGCACGGTGGCGCGCAGGGCGGCCAGCTCGTCGTCCGTGAGGTCGTCGAACATCGGCACGAGGGCGCCGGAGAGTTCGTCGCGCCAGTTCTGCAGCGCCTTCTCGCCCTTCGGCGTGACGGCGATCTGCCAGGCGCGGGCGTCGTCGGTGTCTGCGATGCGCTTGACCCACTCCGCCTCGACCAGATTGCGGACGAGCTTGGTCATGGTGGGCTGCGAGACTCTGCTGTGCGCGGCGAGCTCGCCGAGGCGCATGGCGCCGGAGGACTGCAGGACGCTGAGCGTGCGCCAGGTGGCGGGCGACTCGGTGTTGCCCGTGACGCGGGCGGCGAGGCGTGTCAGCCGGTGACTCGCGACGACGAGGTCGCCGAGGGTCTCCCGGAGATCACTGGGGGTGCTGTGTGTCATGCTTCGATTATATATAGCCACGCTATATAAATCAACTGATTTCGTTTCAGTATTTCAAATGGCTACGTTTTAGTTTCGTGTTTAATGTTCAGATGCCCAGCACCCGACGCACCCCGCACGAGACCGCCGAACTGCTCGCCGCCCAGGACGACGCAGGCTCGTACGAGAAGGGCCTCAAGCGCCGCCACATCCAGATGATCGCTGTCGGAGGGGCCATCGGCACCGGTCTCTTCCTCGGTGCGGGAGGACGCCTGGCCTCCGCCGGGCCGAGCCTGCTCATCGTCTACGCGATCTGCGGCCTGTTCGCGTTCTTCATCCTGCGCGCGCTCGGCGAACTGGTGCTGCACCGGCCGGACTCCGGCTCGTTCGTCTCGTACGCCAGGGAGTTCTTCGGGGAGAAGCTCGCCTTCGTGGCCGGATGGTCGTACTGGATCTACTGGGCGATGATCGCCATCGTCGACATCACGGCCATCGCCCTCTACCTCTCGTTCTTCGGCACGTACGTGGAGTTCTTCGCCATCGTGCCGCAGTGGATCTTCGCCCTCGCCGCCCTGGTGGTGGTGCTGCTGCTCAACCTGCTGTCCGTGAAGGTGTTCGGCGAGCTCGAGTTCTGGTTCTCCATCATCAAGGTGGCCGCCCTCGTCTCGTTCCTGGTCATCGGCATCCTCTTCGTCGTCTTCGGCACCCCCATCGACGGGCGCACCCCCGGCTTCGCGCTCTTCGCCGAGAGCGGGGGCTTCTTCCCGAACGGCGTGCTCCCCGCTGTTCTCGTCATCCAGGGTGTCGTCTTCGCCTACGGGGCGATCGAGCTCGTCGGCACGGCGGCGGGAGAGACCCCCGACCCGCAGAAGACGATGCCCCGCGCCATCAACTCGGTCATCCTGCGCATCGCCCTGTTCTACGTCGGCTCGATCGCCCTGCTGTCGCTGCTCCTGCCGTACACCGCGTTCGAGAAGGGCACGAGCCCGTTCGTCACGTTCTTCGCCTCCATCGGGGTCGAGGGGGCGGATGTCGTGATGAACATGGTCGTCCTGACCGCGGCCCTCTCGTCCCTCAACGCCGGCCTCTACTCCACCGGACGCATCGCGCGGTCGCTCGCGCTCCGCGGCACCGCCCCGGTCTTCACCACGAAACTGAGCAGGCACGGGGTGCCGTACGGCGGCATCCTGGTCACCGGTGCGATGGCGCTGCTCGGCGTGGGGCTGAACGCCGTCGTACCCGAGGACGCGTTCGAGATCGGCATCAACCTCACGGCGCTCGGCACCCTCACGGCGTGGGGAGTGATCGTGCTGTGCCAGATCCGGCTGCGCAGGCTCTCCATCGCCGGCCTCGTCCGGCGCCCGTCGTTCCGGCTGCCGGGGGCGCCGTTCACGGCGTACCTCACGCTCGGCTTCCTCGGGACTGTCGCCATCCTCATCCTGCTCGACTACCCCACCGGCACGTTCACCTTCGGCACGGCGGTGGTGGTCGTCATCCCCGCCCTCGTCCTCGGCTGGTTCGGCGTGCGCCGCCGCGTCGCCCTCGTCGCCGCGGCCAGGGCCGCCCGCGCGCTTCCCTCCGCCGACCTCACCCCCACCGGCCC
>NZ_NCSR01000026.1:0-57372 GCF_002105485.1 Leifsonia sp. NCR5 | reverse complement strand
GGGCGGGGTCGTACGGCACGGGGGGATGGGGCGATGCGAGCGTCATTGCTGTGCCTTTCGTCGGGGTGGGCCTGCCGGGGTGCCGGGGGGAGATCAGAGGCCGAGGATGCGGCGCAGCCAGGAGAACCGCGCGGCGAGCGCAGCCCTGGTCAGTTCGCTGCCCGGTGCGTAGATGTCGAACCCGTGGAAGCCGCCCGACCAGACGTGCAGCTCCGCCTCGCCGCCAACTGCCCAGATCCGGGACGCGTATTCCACGTCCTCATCCCGGAACGGCTCGGCGGCGCCCACCTCCACGAACGCGGGAGGGAGACCGGAGAGGTCGGTGGCGCGGGTGGGGGCCGCGTATTCCGGCGCATCCGGGCTAAATGCCAGCTCGGCGCCGAGGACGCAGTCCCAGGCGAGCAGGTTGGCTTCGCGCGTCCAGGTGCCGACCCCGGAGTACTGGTGGCTCGACACGGTGGTGTTGGTGTTGTCGATCATCGGGCAGAGCAGCAGCTGGCCGGCGATTTCCGGTCCGCGCCGGTCGCGCGCCATCAGCGACACGGCTGCCGAGAACCCTCCTCCCGCGCTGCCGCCCATCACCACGATCCTGTCCGGATCGACGCCCAGTTCGGCGGCGTGCTCCGCCAGCCAGGCGATCCCGGCATAGCAGTCCTCCACGCCGGCGGGGAACGGATCCTCCGGCGCGAGCCGGTACTCCACGTTCACGGCGATCACGCCCAGCTCGGCGACCAGCTCGACCAGCCGCGCGGTCTCCCAGCTGCGGTGGCCGACGATCATGCCGCCGCCGTGGATGTTGTACAAGGCCGGCAGCGCTGCGGCGGTCGCGTCGTGGCCGCGTGGGGTGAGGACGGTGATCTCCAGGTCCGGCGCACCGGCCGGCCCGGGGATGACGAGGTCGACGGCGTCGATCGGAAGGTCGCCGATGACCTCGGCGGCGCTCGGGAACAGGTCGGACGCTCCCTGCCTGCTCAGGTGCAGGGTCTCCCTGCTGAGCGCAGGCTGCGGGTTCTGCGCCAGCGCGTCGAGCACCGGGGCGATCTCGGGGTCGAACGGGACGCGGGGGATGGGGGAGGATGCGGCGGAGGTTGCGGTGCGGTCGTCTTCTGTGATGGTCATGGCTGCTCCTGCTGGTGTGGTGGTGGGGTGGTGTGGTCTTTCGACGCGGTGCCGGGCCCCGGTCAGGGGCCTGCGGGGTCGACGACGCCCTTGTCCGCCCAGAACGGCTCCACCCTGGCGCGCAGCTCCGCCGCGCCGACGCGCTCGACCAGGGCGACGGCATCCAGGTTCTGCTGCACCTGTTCGAGGCGGCTCGCGCCGAACAGCGTCGTCGTGGTGGCCGGGTGGGTGAGCGTGAAGGCGACGGCGAGCTGCGCCGGAGTCGTGCCGAGGTCGTCCGCGACGGCGGCGAACGCCGGGACGTCGGCGACGATGCGCTCCCTGATGGATCCCGGATCGCGGCCCACCTCGCGGCCCGGCGTGACGTTCCCGGCGAGGATGCCGCCCTCCATCACGTCCGACGCCTGCATCGTCAGGCCGTCGGCGAATAGGCGCGCGAACGGTTCCCCATCCGGGATCGACCGGCGGGCGACGCTGTACTTGAGCTGCGCGATCTGCGGGCCGGCGACCCCCTCCGCCGCTGCGATGTCGCTCAGCCTCCGGATGTTCGCCGCAGACCAGTTGTTGACACCCCACGCCCTGATCAGCCCGGCGTCCGCCAGCGCAGCCAGGTCGACGACGAGGTCGCGCAGGTCGATGTCGTCCCGGCGGAGGTCGCCGAGGATCACCAGATCGGCGTACTCGCTGCCCACCCGGAACAGCGCGTGCTCCAGCTGCGGCCGGAAGCCGTCGTCGCCGAACCCCTCCAGCCACAGCTTCTCCGACAGCAGGTAGTCCTCGCGCGGGATGCGCGCCGCGCGGACGATCGCGGAGAACAGCACGTCCGTGAACACGGGCGGCTGCATCCCGCGGAACCCGTACACGCCCACGTCGAACAGGGTGATGCCGTGCTCGACGGCGAATGCCACCATGTCGACGGCGTCGGCGAAATCCATCCTGTCGTAGGTGTGCCACGAGCCGAGCGAGAGAACGGACGCCTCGATGCCGGAGGTGCCGATCGGGCGGCGCGGGAGGGCGGTGGATGTGATGGTGGGCGTGGTGCCGGGGGCTGCGGCGGGTGCCCGTGTCGGTGTCGTGGTCATGGCGTCTCCTTCGTCGTCGTGCTCGGGGTGCTGCTGCGCGCATCCATCGGTCAGCCGATGCGCGGGTCGATGACGGCCTTGATCTCGCCGAGCCCGGCCATCGCGGCCACCTTCTCCGACGCCTCGGCCAGGCCGACCGGTGCGCTGAACAGGTCGTCCCAGGGCAGGCGGTCGGCGAAGCTGCGGAAGAACTCGATCGCGCGGTAGTAGTCGGAGATGTCGCCGTTGAGTGAGCCGACCACCGTCAGCTCCTTGCCCATGATCGTGCTGAGCGCGACGGGGTCTCCCGCCGGTCCAGTGCTGCCGACCACGACGAACGTGCCGCGCTGCGCCGCCATCGCGAGCGCCTCCGGCCCGACGCTCGGTGCTCCGGCGACGTCGACGATCAGGTCGGCGCCCTGCCCGTCGGTGAGGTCGAGCACCCGCTGCACGGTGGCGTCGGAGCCGTCCGCGATGTCGACCACGTGATCGGCGCCGAACCTCCGGGCGACGGCCAGCCGCTCGGCGGGCGCGCCGACGGTGATGACCGTCCCCGCTCCGGACAGCTTCGCGACGGCGGTGGCGAAGATGCCGAGAGCGCCAGACCCCTGCACCACCACGCGCGAACCGGGACGCACCCCGCCCGCCCGGTGGAACGCGCGCATCACGGTCTTCGCCGCGCATCCGGCCATCGCCGCCCAGGTGTCCGTGACCTCGTCCGGGATCAGCAGCTTGGCCGCGCCCGGCGTGACATACGCGTAGTCCGCGAGCCCGGCCGTCGCGTACGGAGGAACGTCGGAGCGCTGCAGGAAGCCGTAGCCGCGCTTCGAGCAGGCGACGGGCTCGCGCAGCACCGTGCAGCCGAAGCACTCGCCGCAGGTGGACTCCGACCAGCCGATCCTGTCGCCGACGCTCAGCGCGCGACCGAGCGCATCCCGGGTGTCGGGGCCGAGCGCGACGACCTCGCCCACCATCTCGTGCCCGAGAACCATCGGCAGCATCCCGGGGAAGCTCATCTTCCCCAACCAGATCTCGATGTCGGTGCCGCAGAGAGTCGCACAGTGGATGCGCACGAGCGCCGCGCCGGGCTCGAGGGTCTCGGGGAGGGGGATGTGCTGCAGGGTGAGCGTCTCGCCGTGCGCCGTGAGGACGGCGGCGCGGGTGGAGGTGGGGGTGCCTGTGTCGGTGCTGGTGCCTGGGTTCGCCATCGAAGTCTCCGTTCCGTTCGACGGATTCCGGTGGCTCCGCTGCGCATCCGGTCGTCGATGTGGGTTATTCTACATACGTTGACCAAAATAGCGAGCCTCTCGAGGAGGAGAAGTGCAGCGACGCGACACCCCAGACCCCAGCGCAGATCTCGTACTGCGCGGCGGGACCGTGCACACCCTCGACCAGGACGACACGACGGGCACGGCCATCGCCATCCGCCACGGCCGCATCCTGCGGGTCGGCGGTGACGCCGAGGTCACCGCATCCATCGGCCGCCGCACCCGCGTGATCGACCTCGACGGCCGCACGGTCATCCCGGGCATCAACGACTCCCACCTGCACGCCACCTGGCTGGGGGCGATGTGGCCGAACACGGTGTTCGGGGCGATGGATGCGGGGGCCGCCGCGCCGCCGCCCGTCGACGGCGACCCGCACGACACCTCCCACTCCGCGCCGCTCCTCACCACCCGCGCCGAGCGGCGCGCCGCCATCCTGCGTGCGGGAGAGCTGATCGCCTCCCTCGGGATCACCAGCTACACCGAGCCGGGCATCGGCCCCGGCGAGGACGGCGGCGCGACCGGCTGCTTCGGCCAGGACGTCTTCGATGCGTACGTCGAACTCGAAGCCGAGCGCCGCCTCACCGCCCGCGTGAACGTGCTCGCCCTGTTCGGCGTGCTCGACGGGCCGAGCACCCTCCGCGACGTGACGACCGGCCTCCGGTCCCTCGAACGCGAGACCACCCGTCCCACCTGGCTGCGCGTCGCCGGGGTCAAACTGTTCGCGGACGGCATCCCGCCCATGCACCAGGCCTGGACACGTCACCGCTACCCGGACGGGACCTCCGGCGGCCTCCTCGTCGCCGGCCTCGACGAGGAGGAGCGGGCGGAGAACCTGCGCAGGATGATCGTCGAAGCCAACCGTCTCGGCTACCAGGTGGGCATCCACGCGACAGGCGACCGCACCATCGACACCGCCATCGCCGCCGTCGAGGACGCCCTCCGCGACAGCAGGGCGGAACTGCGCCACTACATCATCCACGGCGACCTCGTCGGCCCGGGCGAGCTCGCCCGCATGGCCACACTCGGGATGGGCCTCAACGTGCAGCCGGGCATCGCCGTGAAGACCGCATCCTGGCTGGCGGCGGTCCTCGGCGACGACGTCGCCGCCTCCGCATGGCCCATCGGCGAGGCGGCACGCGCCGGGGTGTCCGTCTCGCTCAGCTCCGACGCCCCCATCCTCGCCCCCGACTGGCGTCAGGGCATCGCCGACGCCGACGCCTGGCTCGGCGCCCCGCTGAGCGGACCCACCGCGACCGCCGACCGGATGCGCGCCCTCCTCCGCGGATACACCGTCGCCCCCGCCCGCCAAGACGGCGCAGAGCCCTGGAAGGGCACCCTCGAACCCCGCAAGGTCGCCGACCTCTGCGTGCTCGAAACCGACCCGCTGAACGTGGCGGCATCGGAGCTGCCCACGGTGGGGGTGGAGCTGACCGTGGTGGACGGGGAGCTCGTGTACGAGCGGGAGCCGGTGTATATGCGGTGAGGCGGGCTCGGGGGATCGGGTGCGGTGTGCGCGGTCGCCGCGCCGTGCGCGTTTCCGCTCTAGCCGTGTGTGTCCGCCGCGCCGTGTGCGGTTCCGCTTTAGCGGTGTTCGTGTCCGCCGCGCCGCGCGTAGCTCCGCTCGAACGGAGTTCGCGGCGACGGCCGCGGGCTGTTCCGTTCGGACGGAGACGTGCCTATCGCGCTCGACCCGGTCACCACCCGCGCGACTCGCGCGTTCCCTCTCCGCTCGAACGGAGTTCGTGCCAGGAGGCCGCGCGTATCTCCGCTCGAACGGATACACGCGCGGCGTGTCGGCTGCGTTCTCCTGCGTTGCTGATGCGCGAAGGCTCCCTGGCTCGGGTAGTCGCCCGACCCCGCGACCACACGGGAACGCGGCCCGCCCACGGCGAGCGCAGGGGAACGCGGAGCGGCACATTCAGGCCGCCCAGCGCATCCCGCGTACTTGTCGCACAGCAATGCGTGCACAAGAAGGAACCCGCGGCGGTGCACGCACCCCCTCCTCGCGTATCCCGTGTGCTTGTTGCACGCGCAACGCGTGCACGGGGAGGAACCCGTGGGGGCACACACGCCCCACCCCACCGACCCATACATCCCGCGCCGCCGAACTACCGAACTACACCAGCAGCTGCCCGCCGTCGACCGCCAGACTCGTCCCCGTGATGTGCGCCGCCCCCGGCCCTGCCAGGAACAGCACGGCCGGGGCGATGTCCTCCACGTCCGCGAGTCTTCCCAGGGGGATGCGCGACGACCAGGCCGCGCGCTCGGGCGAGCCTTCCGGCATCCCCAGCTGCAGCATCGGCGTGAGCACCGGGCCGGGGGCGACCGCGTTGACGCGGATGCCGTTTGCGGCGAGTTCGATGGCGGCCCAGCGGGTGATCGAGTCGACGGCCGCCTTGCTGGATTCGTATGCTCCCATGCCCGGTGTCGGCTGGCGGCCGCCGATGGAGGAGATGTTGACGATCGCGCCGCGGGTGCCGGTGGCGGTCATCTGGCGGGCGACGGCCTGGGTGACCGCGAAGGTTCCGAGGATGTTGACGCGCACGATCGCGTCGTAGTCGGCGACGCTGAGGTCGGTGAGGCGTCCGTGCACCGACAGGATGCCCGCGTTGTTGACGAGGACGTCGATGGGTCCGTGGTCGGAGGCGATCTCCTCGATGGCCGCGGCGACCGCCGCCTCGTCGGTGATGTCGAGGGCGATCGCGGAGGCGCCGATCTCGCTCGCCACGCGGGCGACCGTGTCGGCGTCCACGTCGGCGAGGACGACACGGTCGCCGTTGTCGATGAAGGTTTCTGCGATGCCGCGGCCGATGCCGCCGCCTCCACCGGTGATGAGCACAGTGCGGGTTTCGGTCACGGATCTCTCCTTGTCAGGCGTCGCGCCACCACGTCATGGCGTCGAATGCAGTTATATTATACAAACGTAGAAAAAAGCGAAGCTGCTTCAGGAGGCCAGTCGTGTCATTCACCGGAACCGTCCCCACCCGCGCGCTCGGCCCAGGCGGCCCCGAGGTGCCGGTCTTCGCCCTCGGATCCTGGAACACCTGGGACAGGATGGAGTTCGACGACGCCGTCTCGCTCATCCGCAGAGCGCACGAGGTCGGCGCGGCGTTCTTCGACGTGGCGCACTACAACATGGGCCCGCACGCCGAGAACGCGAGAACCGACCTGATCTTCGGCGAGGCGGTCCACGCATCCGGGATCGCACGCGACGACTACCTGCTCTGCGGAAAGCTGTGGTTGTGGGAGTACCCGCACACCACCTTCGCCGACCAGATGCGCACCTCCCTCGACCGCATCGGCGTCGACAAGGCCGACCTGGTGGTGGTCGGCGACTACTTCGGTGAGGTGGATGTGCCTGCGATCGTCACCGACGTGGCCGCCGAGATCGCGGACGGCCGCTTCGACGGCTGGGGCGTGAACAACTGGGCGATCGACGACGTGCGCCTCGCCATCGACTTCGCTCGCGACGAGGGCCTCACCCCGCCCACGTTCGCCCAGCTCAAATACGGCCTGGTGCGCCGCACGATGGCGGAAGGCTCCCACTACGGCGACCTGTTCGCCTCCGGTGCGCTCGCGCTGCAGGCCTCCGACGTGTTCGAGGGCGGCATCCTCGCGGGCAAGCTGTCGCCGTCGCGCAAGATCGGCGCGGATGTCGGCGGCATCCGGGATCGCATCGTCGCCGCATACCCGCGCGTCCAGCAGATCGCGCACGGCCTCGACGCCACCCCGACGCAGCTTGGACTCGCGTTCGTGCTCGCCCACCCCGCGACGGCGAACGTGCTCTTCGGTGTCAGCCGCGCGGAGCAGCTGGAGGACAACCTCGGGGCGCTGGCGCTGCTCGACCGGGTCGGTGCGGAGGGGATTCGCGCGGTCACGGCGGACCTGTGGCTCGACCGCGAGGTCAACGCGGATGGGACGTGGGCGATGCAGGCGTGAGGTGGCGGGATGAGGCTGGCGCAGGGTGAACGCGGACGGAATTTGACCGATGCTGGGGTGAGCGCGCGGATGCGTCACTCGCTCAGGAACGCCACCGCCGCCGCCCGGAACTCGGCACTGTCGAGCGCACCCTGGTGATCGCCGGGCACCCGCACGACGGCCGCGCCGGGCACCGCGGCCACCAGCTGGTCGATCCCACCGGACATCGGGTCCTCCGCCCCCGCCACGAACAGGACGGGCACGTGGGGCGCGCCGGACTCCGGCGCGAACGGCTCGGACCCCAGCCCGGCGATCAGTGCGACCAGGGATGCGGTGTCCGCGCCCGGTGCAGACACCATCGCCGCCATCATCCCGGTGAGCGGGTCGGTAGGGGTGGGTGCCGGGTCGGCACCAGTGGCCGCCAGGTTCCCGTCCACATCCACTCCGGTGAGGCGGCGCAGCGCATCCAGGTCGACGGCGGTGAATGGCTCGAACGGGCTCAAGCCGCCCAGCACCATGCGTCGCACGCGGCCGGTCGTTGCGGCGGGCAGCTCCCACGCGAGCCGCGCGCCGAGCGAGTACGCCACCACATCCACCTGGTCGGCGCCGAGGGCTTCGATCGCGGAGACGATCGCGCCGACCACCGACGTGGTGGTTCCAGATGCGGCATCCGCGACGGCGGGGGAGCGGCCGTGGCCGGGCAGGTCGATGACGTGGGTGGTGCGTCCGGCGTCGGCGAAGGTGCGCGGCCAGCCGGTGGCGGTGAAGTCGTCGTCTCCGCTCGACGCGAAGCCGTGGAGGAGGATCACAGGCGGAAGGTGGTCGGCGGAGGCGGCGGCGACGGTCGTACGGACCGCGAGCGGCCCGTCGATCCCTGCGCCCGCGGCGGGCGTCCCTGGCTCATTCTGCGGTGTCGGCATCCTGGTCTCCTTCGACGGTGAGGTGTTTTTCTATGCTAGTAGAAAATAAACGTCAACGTATGTAGAGTCGTGGCATCTCCACTCAGACATCGCCGTCCGGAGAGGCTCATTCCGGAGCAGACTGCGGCGGCGCCACGACAGAAAGAGCGTGACAAGTGACCTCAACCCGTGCAGCAACGCCCGAGGCGATCGTCGACATCGCGATCGGTTTCATGGGAGCGAAGCAGCTGTTCGCCGCCAGCCGTGTCGGACTGTTCTCCGCCCTCGCGGACGGGCCGCTCGACGTGGCCGGGCTCGCGGCGGCGACCGGCGTCTCCGAGCAGCAGATCCGCATCCTGGCCGACAGCATGGCCGCCCAGGCACTCCTCACCAGGGCAGCCGGACGGTACGCGCTCACCCCCGACGCCGCCGCCTACCTCACCGGCGAGCGCGCCGAGCTGGACCTTGCGCCGTTCCTCGCCTTCCTCAACGCCACCAGCTACAGCCAGTGGCTCGGCTACGACTCGACCGTCGACACCAACGACGCGGGAACGCTCGACCTCGACGACGCCGGCTGGGGTGCGTTCCTCGACGGCGTGATGACGTACAACGAACTGCACGCGGCGATGCTGGTGCAGAACTTCGACTTCACGCCGTACCGCAACGCGCTCGACCTCGGCGGCCTGAGCCCCGCGTTCGCGGCGAAGGCGATGGCGGCGAACCCCGAGCTGCGCACGCGGTTCGTGTTCGACCCGCAGTCCGTGCCGTCCGTGCAGGCGGCGGTCGAGGCGGCCGGGCTGGCCGACCGGTCGGTCGTGGAGGGGGCGGAGACCGCGACGGCGGAGCCGGGCGGGGAGCACGACCTCATCCTCGTCAACCACGTCATCCACCGTTTCGACAACGCCCAGAACCGCGGCATCTTCGAGCACGCCCGTGCCGCCGCCGCGCCGGACGCGACGCTGCTCGTGCTCGACTTCTTCCTCGACGACGACGCGGAGCAGCGCAAGATCGACGCCCTGCACGCGGGGGAGTACTACAACATCGACGGAACGGTGGTCTACCCGGAGAGCGTCGTCCGCGACTGGCTCACGGCCGCCGGATGGACCCCGCGCGGCACGGTCGCGCTGCCGGGCAGCCCGCGCATCCTGATCGCCGACGCCGCCTGACCAGGCGAGCGGACAGTGGATGCGCGGGTGGCGCGGCCGGGCACGTTCCGGCCGCGCCACCCGCGCGCACACCACACCCCGATACCCTGAAGCGGTGACCGGGCAGCTGCGAGAACTCCACGCCGGCGTGCACGCCCTGCGCGTCCCGATGCACCCCGGCGGGCTGCCGTACAGCCTCTGCTACCTCATCGAGGACGCCGACGGCCGCATCCACATCGTCGACCCCGGCACGGCTGGCAGCGACAACCTCGCCGCCCTCGACGCCGCCCTGCGCAGCATCGGGCACGGGATGCACTCTGTCGCGTCCGTCATCGCCACGCACCTGCATCCCGACCACCTCGGGCTCGCGTTCGAGGTGAGTGCGGTGTCAGGCGCGCCCATCGTGCTGCACGAGCGGGAACGGGATGCGCTGCTCGCGCCACCCGCGCCCGCTCCCGACCCCGCCGCGCAACTTGAGGCGTGGGGCGTGCCGGAGCAGCGGCGTCCCGAACTGCTCGCCGCGGCGGGCAGACCCGCAGCGGCGACGACGCTTCCCGACGGGGCCGCGGACCGGATCGCCGGGGTGCGGGACGGCGACATCCTCGCGATCCCCGGCAGGAACATCCGGGTGCTGTGGACGCCCGGCCACACCGCAGGCCACCTCTGCCTCGACGACGCCGGGCTCGGGATGGTCTACACCGGCGACCACGTGCTGCCGACGGTCAACCCGGGGATCGGGCTCGGCCCGGGCTTCACCGGGAACCCGATCGCCGACTACCTGGATTCGCTGGAACGCGTCGCGGCGCTGGGCGAACGCGAGGTGGCGCCAGGACACGAGGACGTGTTCACCGGGCTGGCGGAGCGCTGCGCGGAACTGTCGCGGCACCAGCTGCGGCGCACCCAGGAGGTCGCCGCAGGGCTCGCATCCGGAACCGCCGCCGCGGAGGAGCAGACCGTGTGGGAGCTGGCGCGCACGCTCACCTGGACGAGCGGCTGGGACGGCCTCTCCGGCTTCACCCTGCTGTCCGCTCTCACCCAGACCGGGATGCACGCCGCGTTCGCGCGATCACCGGAAGGGCGCGACCACCTCAGGCGGTGGTGATCCGTTCGAAGAACGCGTCCAGCTGCGCCTCCAGCAGTGCCGGGGTGGAGAGGTGCGGGGCGATCAGGCTCATCACGTTGGCTCCGACGTTGATCAGGACGATCTCGTCGACGAGCTGCTCGTCGGGGGTGGAGGTGACGATGTCGCCGGCCGCCCTGCCCTGCTCGATGTACGTGCGCAGGCCGCCGCGCCAGCTGGTGAGGTGGGAGAGGTACGCCTGGTGGAGGTCGTCGTTCGACATCGCCCGCTCCCAGAAGCTGAGCAGGACGCGGCCGGCGACGATGGCCTCTTCGGTGAGCGGGGCGGAGGCGTAGACGATCGCGCGGAGGGCTTCGAGGCCGGTCGCGTCGCCGACAGCGCTGGCCACGCCCTCGCTCATCATGCCGAGGGCGCGGTCGTACGTGCCTTGAATGATCTCGTCCTTGCCGGGGAAGTAGTGCTTCAATGCCCCGTTGGCGAAGCCGGCCTCGCTGGCGATCTCCCGCATCGTCGCAGCTTCCAGTCCGCCTTTGACGATCAGCGCCCAGGTGACGTCGATGATGTCAGAGCGCCGCTGATCGTGGTCGATCACCTTGGGCATACGTCTCCCCTCGAAACGCGCTGGGACTCGGCCACGATGGTGTGGCCGGCATCGACAGCCGCGTAGTCAACAAGTGTAGGGTAACCGCTCCGCCCGGCACCGGAGGACGCGTCACTCCCGCGAGAACACCTGCTCACCCTCGAAAAACGTCTGCAGCACCCTGATGCTGTGCAGCTCGTGCTCCTGCACCGCGAACGGGTCGCGGTCGAGCACGACGAAGTCGGCGGACTTTCCGGGTTCGAGGGAGCCCGTCACGTCCCCGAGGCCCATCGCCGTCGCGCCGTTCACGGTGAACACTTCGATGGCCTCCGGCAGCGTGATGGCCTGTTCGATCCCGAGCACGCCGCTGCGCTGCCCGGACGGATCCGCCCTCGTGATCAGCCCCTCGATGCCCTCCCAGGCGTTCGGGGTCTCGCTCACCGGCCAGTCGGACCCTCCGGCGACCAGGGCGCCCGAGTCGATCAGGGACCGGTTCGGCTGCAGCCCGGCGACCTCCTCGGCCGGCCGCACGGTGCTGAGGGCGTCGGCGATCACGCCGGGGAACCACAGGAACGGCGAGATGTCCGCCGACACCCCCAGCTGCGCGAAGCGCGGCAGGTCGCTCTCGGCGATGAACTGCCCGTGGGCGATCTGGTAGAGCGGAGCGGTGTGGCCTTCCGCGCGGACCGTCTCGACCGCATCCAGGACCATCCGGACGGCGGCGTCTCCCGAGCAGTGGATCTTGGCCGAGATGCCCTGGGCGGCGGTGCGTCGCAGCCATCCGAGCAGCTCGTCGGCGGGCATCGTGGTGGTGCCGTGGAAGTGGGCGCCGTGGGCGTCGGACGGAAGATACGGTTCGAGGAACGCGCCGCTGTGCGCAGGCGGCGTTCCGTCGAGGAAGATCTTGATGAAGTCGGGGCGGTGGTGCTCGCCCGTCAGTTCCGCGCGGTGTGCGATGAGCGCGTCTCCCAGCTCGGCGTATCCGAAGATCTGGTCGTTGACGGTCATCGAGGAGACGACCCACGCGCTCAGCGCGCCACGGTCGTCGAGCGCCTTGAGCGCCCGCATCTGGTCGAGCGAGATCGCCGCATCCTGGAACGCGGTGATGCCGTAGGAGTGCACGATCTCGATGGCGCGCGCGGACGCCTGCTCCTGCTGGGCGGCGTTGAGCGCGACGGCGGGCTGCGCCACCTCTTCGACGAGCAGGCCGGCCGCTTCGAGCAGCACGCCGCTCGGCTCTCCGGTCTCCGGGTCGCGCACGATCACGCCGCGATCCGGATCCGGCGTGGATGCGTCGATCCCGGCCAGCTCCAGGGCCCGCGAGCTCACCCACCTGTTGTGATGGCTGTCGTCGGTGAGGAGCACGGGACGGCCCCCTGCCGCGTCGTCGAGCCCGCGCCGCGCCCGGGCGTGCCCGAGCTGGTCGAGGAGTCCCGTGCCCCAGCTGCTGCCCACGATCCACTCGTCCGGACCGCGGGTCGCGGCGTATGCCCGCACCGCGTCGAGGATCTGGTCGTAGCTCGCGCCGTTCGAGAAGGTGAGCTCGAACAGTTCCGCCCGTCCGGCGTGGGCGTGGTGGTTGTGCACGTCGACGAGGCCGGGCATCACGAACGCGTCTGCCGCATCGAACACCCGCGTCTCCGGCCCGCGCAGGCCGGACAGCTCCGCCGCCGAACCGACGGCGACGATCCGGCCGCCGCGCACGGCGAACGCCTCCGCCCGCGAGCGATCGGCGTCCACGGTGTACACGGTGGCGTTCGTGACCAGGAGGTCGGCCGCGCCCTCGCCGACGGTGCTCATCGCGCGGTGTCCGCTCCGGCATCCTGAGCGGGAGCGGTCGCCGCGGGAGCAGCCACCGCGGGATCGTACGGGTCCGGATGCACGGTGTTGCTCAACAGCCGCCCGTACGCCCCGAACGTGAAGTGCGTCGGCACGGTGCCGGACTCGTCCAGCCCGAACAGCACGCCGTGCGACCGGATGGCGCGCACGTTGCGGTGGTCGGCGATGGTCACCGACGCGCACGGGATGACCTTCTCGCGCCAGGTGAACACGTAGATGCCGGGGCGGATCTCCCAGACCGAGTTCTCGTCGGTGTCGGCGAGACCCTTCTCCGGTCCGGCCAGGCACTGCCACGAGTACCACTGCGGGCTCAGGTAGACGTGCTCGTACGCGTGCTCGCTGCTGTACACCCACATCACGCGGCGGCCGATCAGCGCGGTGGTCGGCGCCGGTTCCGCTCCGGCGGTCTCGACACTCTCGATGAGCGACGGCACGAACAGCTGACGCACCGCGGTGTTCCCGGGGAACTGGTCTCCGATGGCCTGGATGATCGACAGCGCCCGGCCGTTCGTCAGGTCGATGACGAGCGACACGGCCTCGTCGGGCTTGTGCTGGTGGTGGAACTGCGCGAAGTACAGCCCGGTGTCGACCCCGAACGCCTCGTACGGGTCCGTGCCGGAGGACGCGGCGATCGGATCCCCGTCTCCCGGCTGGTACGCCCACTCGACGCTGTCCGCGCCGAAGCGGTGCACGATCCTGGTGCCGCGCTCGTCGACGAGCGCGACGGTGCGCCCGGCGAGGTCGGCGGTCGGCTCCGCCTTGTTCGCGTCGAAGCCGGGGGCCAGCCCGTCCAGCGGGAGCCAGGTGGAGGTGTCAGACAGGGTGGAAGCGCTCATGTGATGTCTCCGTTCGGTGAGGGGTGGTGCAGAGGGATGCCGTCAGGTGGTCAGTGCTCGCAGCGGCACTCGCCGCCGCCGTGTTCGCCGCTGTCGCCGCCCGCGCAGCAGGACGACGCGGCAGCGCCATCCGGCAGGTCGAGCGCCGGGTTGCGGTCGAGGAAGCCGTACGGCTTGAACAGGAAGCCGGAGTAGTCGACCGGCATGATCGGCCAGTCCTCCGGGCGCGGGATGTGCGTCGGACCGAAGACGTGCCAGAGCACGATGTCCGTGTCTTCGAGCGAGCGGTCGGCGGCGGTCCAGGCGGGGAGGCCCGCCCCTCCGGCGTGCGCGTTGGGGTAGTCGCCGGCCGGGAAGCGCTCCGCCGGATCGAACGCCGTCGCCCACAGGTGCTTGGTGGCGAACGTCGCGCGCCCGAACACGGTCGATTCCGGCTGCGCCATCAGCGTCGCCCCCGGCTGCGGCACGAGGTGGTACGCCGTCGGCTTGCCGACCAGGTTGCGCCTGTCGGAGCTGGTGACCTCCCACACCCGCGACGATGCGGTGTTTGCCAGGCGTCCTGCCTCCCGTTCGCTGCGGATGGGCGTGGTGGTCCAGGTGAACGCGTTGCCGTACGGGTTGTCCTCGCCGATCGGGATGCCGACCACGTCGACCTCCGCGAGCGAGTTGCGCTCCCCGTCGATCGCCACGTCGAGCCGCGCGCAGAACAGGTGCTGGTGCACGGGAGCGAACAGTCCTGGCGCGATCTCGGTCGCGTGCGGGTCGTCGGAGCCCGGGATGCCGGCTCCCGCGAAGACGATGCCCGTCGCCTTCGCCTCCACCTGGATGGTGCCGTCGAGGTAGAAGTACCAGAAGAAGCCGTAGTCGTAGTTGCCGATGGTGGAGAAGTACGACACGACCAGGCGGCGGGAGCGCCGCACCTCCGCTTTGCCGGTGAGGTCGGTGTGCTTCCAGAGCACGCCGTAGTCCTCCTCGTGCATACACACCACCTGGGGGATGGTGACCGGGTTTCCGTGGTCGTCGGCGACCACGCCGTCGAAGTAGTGGATGACGCCGAGGCAGTCGCAGCCGAGGGTCAGGCTGTTGGCGTTCTTGCCGAGCAGGTACTCGCCGGCGTCGAAGTAGCTGATCCAGAACCGGGTGGGCGTCGTGTCGCCGTACGGCACGACCATCTCGGGAACGGACGCACGAGAGAGCACCGGCCGGTCTTCGTCGCCGTCGCGGAACGTGACCTGGTTCAGCACCAGGCCCTCGCGCGCGTTGAAGCCGACCCGGAACTTCCAGTTCTCCCACTCGACCGCCTGGCCGTCCACGTGGAAGCTCGGCCCTTCCGGCTGCGTGATCTCGATCGGCTTCAGCGAGGTGCGGGCCGGTCCGACCGTCGCTGCGTCGTAGTTGCCGTCCATCGCGGGCACGGGGACGTCGCCCTCGTCCTCGACCCGGATCACCGTGCCGGCAGTGAGGTCGATGTGCACGATCAGCCCCTCCACCGGATGCGACCACGGCGAGTCGTCGATGCTCGATCGCAGGAACGTCAGCGACCGGATGGCGCGCCTGCCCACTTCGTCCGCCCGGTTGAAGTGCCCGGGCGCGAGAGGAGCGCAGAACGCCAGCTCCATGCGGTCGGCCAGCCCGCGACGCGTCATGGCCGCCTGCCACTCCGGAGACGCCTTGGCGATCCGCTCGGCCGCCTCGTACTCCTCGAAGAGGTATTGCGGCTGCCCGTACGGCGCGGCGCCCGTCGACAGCGGGGTGTGGCTCACGAGTTCCGAAGTGGTGAGGGAGACGACAGCCTCCGCCGACTGCCCGGTGGCGGTGTCCAGCAGCACGAACAGGATGCGCCGCTCGATCGCATCCCCTGGCCGGAAGGAGGCGACGGCTTCCTTGGCGGGCTCGACGGGGAGCACGGAGGGGAACCGCGTGCCGGGCCCGATGAGCCCCGCTGCGTCGAGGATGTCGCGACCGCGCGCGAGCTCGGCGGCCGTCAGCGAATCGAGGGGATGCGCGACCGTGGTCGGGGCGGTCGTTGTGCTGGTGTGGTGGTGCGCGGACATGGACATCCTTCTGCTGGTGGTCTGTTCAGTATCGAAGCCGTACTCCATCCTGGGGAATGCGCATCGGCGCGATGTGCCTGTTGAGTCAAGTTGTGTGCAGTTGGAGCCAAGCCCGATCTGTGGAGGAAGCGGCAGCATCGCTGATAGCCGTGGCGAATCCTGTGCCGCGCCGACCGAGGAGTACCCCGTGACTTCCACAGATCAGGCAGACAACGCCGTCGCCGCCACCACGCCGTCCGCGCACCGGCGGCGCCTCGGCGTCCCCGCCGTCACGTTGATGATCATCGCGGCGTCCGCGCCGCTCACCGTGCTCGCCGGCGGCGTCACCACCACGTTCGCGGTCACCGGCGTCACGGGGGTGCCGCTCTCGTTCCTCATCCTGGGCGTGACGCTCGCGATCTTCGCGGTCGGCTACGCGGCGATGAGCCGCTTCGTCACCAACGCAGGCGCCTTCTACTCCTACGTCGCCCGCGGCATCTCCCGCCCGGCCGGCGTCGGCGTCTCGATCGTCGCGCTGGTCTCGTACAACGCCATGCAGATCGGCGTGTACGGCCTGTTCGGCTTCCAGGTCTCCTCCCTCCTGAACGCGAAGTTCGGCTGGGACGTGCCGTGGTGGGTGCCGATCCTCGTCTGCATCGCACTCATCGCCGTCCTCGGCGTCAACAGGGTGGACCTGTCCGCGAAGGTGCTCGGCGTGCTGGTCGCCCTCGAGTTCGTGGTGGTCATCGTCTACGACGTCGCAGCGTTCATCGTCGCCCCGGAGGGCGTCAGCGCCGAGGCGCTCAGCCCGTCGAGCCTGTTCGTCACCGGCATCGGCGCCGTGTTCGCCTTCGGCATCGCAGCATTCATGGGCTTCGAGTCCGCCGCCATCTACGGCGAGGAGTCGAAGGACCCGAAGCGCACGGTCGCGCGGGCCACTTATACCGCCGTCGGCATCATCGCGCTGTTCTACGCCCTCTCGTCCTGGGCGATGACGGTCGGCTCCGGCCCGAGCAAGGTCATCGCGGACGCCACCAAGCAGGGCCCCGACCTCATCTTCACCTTCCTCTCCACCAACGTCGGCGTCGTGGTCAGCGACATCGCCCAGCTGCTCTTCGTCACCAGCCTGTTCGCCTCCCTGGTCAGCTTCCACAACGCCGTCGCGCGCTACTTCTTCTCGCTCGGCCGCGAGGGCGTCCTGCCCCGCTGGCTGTCCAGGGTGCGCGCCAGCAGCGGAGCCCCGTGGGCAGGCTCGGTGACGCAGACGGCGCTCGCCGTGGTGGTGATCGCCGTGTTCGCCATCGCGAGCGTCGGCTGGGTGCCGCCGGAGGGTGCTCCGGCCGCGCTGTTCCCGGTGTTGACGCTGTTCTCCTGGCTGACCAACAGCGGGGCGATGGGCCTCGTGCTGTTGATGGCGGTGGTGTCGGTGGCCGTGATCGGCTTCTTCCGCCGCGACCAGCACGGCGTCGGGGTCTGGCAGCGGCTGGTCGCCCCCGTGGTCTCCGGCGTCGCCCTGCTCGTGGTGTTCGTGCTCATCCTGGTCAACTTCAATGTGCTGCTCACCAGCAACCCGACCGCCCCGGCCACCGCGACCACGTTCATCCTGCCCGCCGTGGTGATCGTGCCCGGCATCCTCGGGATCGTCTGGGGAGCGATCCTGAAGCGACGCAACCCACGCGTATACGCGCAGATCGGCCACGGCACAGAGGAGACGGGCGCTCCCGAACTGGTGCCGGAGGACTGATGGAGCTGGCACTCGCCGGCCGCGGCGTCATCGTGACGGGCTCGGCCAGCGGCATCGGCCGGGCGTGCGCGCTGGCGTTCGCCGCCGAGGGCGCGCGGGTGGCGCTGCTGGACCGGGATGCGCGGGGGCTGGCCGCCGTCGGCGACGAGCTGCGCGCATCCGGAGCGGTCGGCGCTGTCGGAGCGGTCGGCGCCGTCGAGGCAGTCGAGTTCGTGGTGGACGTCACCGACGAGTCCTCCGTGGCCTCGGCCGTCGCGGCCGCGGCGGATGCCCTCGGCACCGTGGATGCGGTGGTCGCCTGCGCGGGGATCTCCGGCCCGTTCGGTACCCGAGTCGACGACATCGCACTGGCGGACTGGAACGCGGTGCTCGCCGTCAACGTCACCGGACCGTTCCTCGTGGTCAAACACGCGCTCCCGTGGTTGCGGCTCTCCGACACGCCGTCCGTGGTGCTGCTCGCGTCGGACTCCAGCTTCGTCGCGGCTCCCGGGATGGTGCCGTACAACGCGTCGAAAGGCGCCGTGCTGCAGTTGATGCGTGCGCTGTCCATCGACCTCGCCGCCGATGGCGTGCGGGTCAACGCCGTCTGTCCGTCGATCGTGGACACTCCGATGGCGCGCGCCGATCTGGGCGTCGAGCCCGGGGGCTTCGCGGAGGCGGATTTCCCCGTGCAGAGCCCGGACGAGGTCGCCAGACACGTGCTGTACCTCGCGTCGCCGGCATCGAGGCCGGTCAACGGGCACGCCCTGGTCTCCGACTTCGGCTACCTGGCGCGATCGTCCTTCCCGGCGTGATCGCCGACGTCACCCACAAAAGAAAGCAGGCAGCCGTGCCCGTGAGCCGAGCATCCATCGACGGCAAGGTCGTCGTCATCACCGGGGGAGGCACCGGCATCGGCGCCGCGACCGCCCGCCGCTATGCGGCCGAGGGTGCGCACGTCGTGCTGGTCGGCCGCCGTCGCGGGCCGCTCGATGCCGTCGCCGCGGAGACCGGTGGGCTCGCGATCGTCGCGGACGCCAGCGTGCGCGAGGAGGCGGAGGCCGCCGTGCGCCAGGTCGTCACCGAGCTGGGACGCATCGACGTGGTCGTGGCCAACGCCGGAGGGCACGGGCTCGGCACCGTGGACGAGACGGACGACGCCGCGTGGGAGCTGTCCTTCCGCACCAACGTGACGACGGCGTTCGTGCTCGCCCGGGCGGCCTTGCCGCAGCTGGTCGAGTCGCACGGGCAGATCGTGGTGGTGTCGTCGCTCGCCGGGCTCTTCGCAGGCCCTGGCGTTGCCGGATACACGGTCGGCAAGCACGCGCTGATCGGGCTGACCCGGTCTCTCGCCCGCGACTACGGCCGGTTCGGGGTGCGCGTGAACGCGGTCTGCCCCGGCTGGGTGCAGACGCCGATGGCCGACGAGGAGATGGACGACTTCGCCCGCGCATCCGGACTGGCGAGCCGCGAGGAGGGCTACCGCATCGTGACGGCCGCCGTCCCGCTCGCGCGCCCGGCCCAGCCGGAGGAGATCGCCTCCGTCATCCGCTTCCTCGGCTCCGCCGAATCCTCGTACATCACGGGCGCCACCATCGTCGCCGACGGCGGCGCCCACATCGTCGACGTCCCCACCATCCCCCTCGACGCCTGACCCTGGGCCGCCCCCAAAAAACCGAGTCCGGACTTATTCACGCGACACGCCGGGTGGAGGCGTGAATAAGTTCGGACTCGATTATCTGGGAGCGCGGGTCAGCCGCCGAGGTAGGCGCGGTGGAGGATCTCGGGGGAGGCCTGCAGGGTGCCGGCATCGCCCGCGTACGTGACGCGGCCGCCGGCGACGACGAGCGCGTCGGTCGCGACGCCCAGCGCCAGGTGCGTGAACTGCTCGACGAGCAGCACACCCACCCCGGATTCGCTGAACTGCTTGATCATCGGCAGCAGCCGCATGAACACCACGGGCGCGAGCCCGAGCGACATCTCATCGATCAGCAGGAACCGCGGCTTCGACGCGAACGCCCGCGCCAGCACCACCATCTGCTGCTCGCCGCCGGACAGCAGCCCGGATGCGCTCGTCCGCCGCTTCTCCAGCTCGGGGAACTGCGCGAGCGCCTCGTCGACGCCCTCCTGCGTGCCTGCGGTGAGCCGGATGTTCTCCTGCACCGTCAGCGACGGGAAGATGGCGCGCCCCTGCTCGATGTGCACGATGCCGCGCCGGGCGCGCTGCACCCGGGAGAGTCGCGCGATCGAGTCGCCGTCGACGCTGATCGTGCCGCCGCTCGGAGACACGATCCCCGAGATGGCTTCGAGCAGGCTCGTCTTCCCGGCGCCGTTCGGCCCGACCAGCGCCGTGATCCTGCCTGGCTCGACGCGCAGGCTCACCTCGCTGATCACCGGTCCTGCTCCGCGGCTGACCGTGACCGCATCCAGCACCAGCTCGTTGTCCGCGTTCACAGCATCTCCGTTTCACCCATGTACGCCTTCACGACGGCGGGGTCGGCGAGCACCTCCGCCTGCGGACCGCTGGCGAGCACCTCGCCGAAGTCGAGCACCGTGAGGCTCGAGCAGACGGAGCGCACCAGGTCGAGGTCGTGCTCGATCAGCACGATGGACATCCCGAACCGGGCGGGCGCCTGCAGCAGGCGTGCTCCGAGTTCGAGGTGCTCCTCGTGCGACAGTCCGGCCGCCGGCTCGTCCAGGATCAGGATGCGCGGACGGGCGAGCACGTTGGCCGCCACCTCCACGAGCCGCCTGGTGCCCACATCCACGTTCTGCAGGCGGGTGCGGGCGGTGGGGCAGCCGAAGAACGCGAGCGTCTCGTCGAGCTCGGCCGTGCTGAGGCGGCGGCGGGCGACGAAGCGGACGTACGCGTCGACCGTGAGCGTCGGCGGAACCCTGTCCTGCTGGAAGGTGCGGCGGAGGCCGAGCCGGGCGCGCGCCGTGGCGGACAGCCCGCGCAGGTCGCGGCCGTCGAGGCTGACCCGTCCGGTGTGCTGCGGCAGGAAGCCGGTCACGGCATCCACGAACGTGGACTTGCCCGCGCCGTTCGGGCCGATGAGTCCCATGATCGTGTTCTCCGGCACCACCAGGCTCACGCCGTTCAGCGCCTTCACCTGCCCGAAGGCCACGCCGAGGTCCTCGACCACCAGCACGGGCGCTGCGGCCGGGTCCGGCGCGGGCGGCTGGGCGGGGGAGGGCACAGCATCCCGCACCGCGTCCGCGTCCGACAGTGGGGCGGCCACCTCCAGAGGACGCCGCGCCGCCTGCCGCTTCCACCAGGCGTTCCGGATGCTCTGCCCCAGGTTCGACCCGCTGGTCAGCGCCTGCACGCCGAGCACACCGAAGATCACGAAGCCCCAGTCCTGCGGGATGCCCCAGCGCTTCAGCAGCTCCGGCACGGCGATCCAGACGATGCCGCCGAAGATCGCCATGTCGATCAGGTACGCGCCGGACATGATCGCCAGCACGTACAGCGCGAGCGACTGGATGGGCGTGAAGCTGCTCGCGAACGGCAGCCCCACCTGCCCGGCGATCAGGCCGCCGCTCACCCCGCCGAGGGTGGCGCTCACGGCGAAGGCGGTGAGCTTGGAGCTGCGCACGCTCGCTCCGACAGAGGCCGTGCCCCGCTCGGAGAACGCGACGGACTTCCAGCTGGACCCCCAGCGGCCGTTCTGCAGGAAGTACACCGCGATGCCGCAGACCACCAGCACGAGCACGCTGAAGAAGAAGTACGAGCGGTCGTCGCTGAACGCGTCGGGCCGGAGCACCGAGATGCCGTCCGTCGAGCCGGGGAACTGGATCTGCACCAGCGTCACGTCGGCCGCTGCGGCGAAGCCGAGCGTGACCACCGCGAGGTTGACCCCGCGCAGCCGGAGGGCCGGCAGGCCGACGAGCACGCCGACCACCCCGGCGGCCAGGCCGCCGACGATGAGCCAGACGATGAACCCGCCCGGGGCGTTCAGCACGTTGAGCAGCGAGACGATCCACGCTCCCACCGCGGCGAACGTCAGCTGGCAGAGCGCGATCATCCCGGCGCTGCCGGTGACGATGCCGAGCCCGAGGATCGCGATGGCGGCGACGACGGCGCTCACCGCGAGGAAGACGAAGTAGCCGGAGAGCGAGACGCTGAGCGCGTATCCGGCGCCCAGGCCGACGGCTCCGACGATGAACGGCAGGGCGATCCGTGCCGCGGGGGTGCCGCTAACGCGCCGCATCCCACACCTCCTTGCGCTGCGTCCACAGCAGGAATCCGATGATGAACAGGAACGGCAGGAAGTTCCGGATGAACGACACCTCGTCGATCTGCGCCACCAGGCCGCTGAGCAGCCCGAGCACGAGGCCGCCGATCACGGCGAGGTCGAGCCGTTTGAACGCGCCGAGCAGCGCGGCCGCCGACGCCGGCACGATGAGCATCGACAGGCTGGTCGCGTCGTTCGACTGCGACGGGGCGACGATGATGATGACCAGGGCGGAGATGAGGCCGGTGACCGCCCACACTGCGACACTCAACGGCTTGGCCGGGATGCCGATCAGCTCGGCCGTCGTCGGCCGTTCAGACAGGGCGCGCAGCTTGGTGCCGATCGAGGTGCGCGTGAGCACCAGCCGGCAGGCCACGGCGACGACGACGGCGAGCACGACGGTCGCGACCGTCACCTGGCTGACGACCACGCCGCCGATCGAGAACGCCGGGCCGGAGAGGATCGGGCTGAACGGCTGCGGCTTGTTGCCGAACAGGATGAACGACAGCGAGATGAGCAGCAGCAGCGGCCCCACCGTCACCGCCGAGCGCGTCGTGGTGTCCGCCTCCGGCAGCCAGGTGGCGATGATCAGTCCGATCAGCGCGCTGAGCGCCCCGCCGATGAGCACACCCACCAGCGAGCCGAGCCAGATCGGCCAGCCGCCGTGACTCACCAGCCACACGGCGACGAATCCGCCGAACATCCCGGTCGCGGCCTGGGAGAAGTTGACCACCCGCACCAGGCGGGACATCAGGGTGAGGCACACCGCGAGCACGGCGTACAGTCCACCGGCGGCGAGGCCGGCGAGGGCGCCCTGCAGCATCCGGGGCTCCTTTCCGAAACAGTGGATGCGGGGCTCGCCTCCGCCAGGGAGGCGAGCCCCGCAGATGGTCACTTCTTGGGGATCGTGATCCAGTCGTCGCCGTTCAGCTCCCAGGCGTTCTTGCCGGTGACGAGCTTGATCGGCCAGCCTGCGGTGTTCCCGTCGTGCACCTTGGCGGTGCCGAACGTGTACGGCGTTCCGACCATCGGGTTCTCGATCGGCTTCATGTCGTGCAGAGCCTTCGTGACCGAGTCCCTGGTCACGTCGCCCTTGATGCCCTTCGCGACCTCGATGAAGTACTTGGCCGCGAGGTATCCACCCTGCGAGAACGAGGTGAGCGGGATGTCGTTCTTGGTCATCAGGTCGCGCCAGTCCTTGTTGATGTCACTGGATGCGTCGGTGAACGGGTAGAACTCGGCGGGGACGTAGATCCCGGCTCCCGCGTCGCTGACCGCCTTGGCGAAGTTGTCGCTGTACACGCTGGTCAGGTAGAGCCAGTTCACGTCCTTCCAGCCCTGCGCGTTCGCCGCCTTGACCTGGGCGATGGCGTCCGGCTCGACCGGGTTGATCGCGAGAGCCTTGCAGCCGGCGTCCTTCGCCTTCACGATGTACGGGGTGTAGTCGCTGGCCCCGTACGGCACTGTGTCGTCGACGTAGAGCGGCTTCTTGCCGGTGATCTCGGTCCATTTGTCGATGGCCTTCTGGTAGGCGGGGCGGGTGCTTCCCGCGATCTCCAGCAGCACGCAGATGTTGTCGAGCTTGGCGACCTCGGAGCCCCAGTACAGGGTGAGGGTCATGTCGTTGAACGGCCCGACGTTGGCCGGCGAGATGTTGGGGCTGTCGAAGCAGCCGGTGTCCACCCCGACGCCCGGGATGGAGAGGATCTTCTGCTGCTCGTAGTACTTGGCGTTGATCTCGCACTCGATCAGGCTCGCGGAGCCGACCATCGCCACGGCCTCGTCGCTGCCGACGATCTCGCGGGCGTTGGCGGATGCGGTGGCAGGGTCGCCCTTGTCGTCGAGCGCCTTGTAGTCGATCGGGTGACCGTTGATGCCGCCCTTGGCGTTCTGGTCCTTGAAGACCGCAGCGGCGGCGAGCGATGCCTCGGGGAACGTGGCTGCTCCGCTCTTGGTGTTGACCGATCCGACCACGATCGGGGACTTGCCGTCGCCGCTGCCTCCGCCGCTGCAGCCGCTCAGCACGAGTGCTGTTGATGCCGCGAGCGCCGCCGCCGCGTAGATCAGGTGTTTCCTCATGCGCTTCCCTGCCTCTCGGGTTGCGCCACGACCACTTCGTCGTGGCATCTCGACTGAAACCTATGGCCGGGTGTGTCTCCGGGTGTTGCCTGTGGCTGCACCCTTCTTGCCCGTCCGCGCTCTCCCGTCGCTACTGCACCGCATCCCGGACCAGCGCGGTGTCCGTGAACTGCTCGAACGCGACGACCTTGCCGTCCGCGAGCCGCCAGACGTGGGCGACGCGGGCTTCGAAGGAGCGGCCGGTGGCCCTGTTGGTGCCGCTGTACGTGCCGAGGCCGACGATGGTGTCCCCGCCGTCGACGAGCTCGGTGATGGCGGCCGTGTAGCCGTCCCACTCGGCGCCGATGCGCTCGAAGACGCCCGCGCGCACCTGTTCCGGTCCGATGTACGTGCCCGCGTATGGGAACCCGGCCATCTCGGTCCAGCGGGCGTCCGGAGCGAGCGGGGTGAGCATCCCGTCGATGTCTCCGCGGTCGGAGGCGGCGTAGTGCGCCGCGATGATGTCGTGATTGCGTGTCATGCTGCTGCTCCAGTCAGTGGATGCGGTCAGTGGATGCGGTCGATGCGTGCAGTGGATGCGGTCAGACCGGCTGCGCGTCCGGGTACGAGACGGAGCCGAGCGGGTAGATGTGGCCGCCCGCGCGGGAGTGCTCGGACTCGCCCGCGCCGTTCAGCCCGAGGAAGATGCCCGTGGTGCGCAGGTCGTAGCCGAGGTCGTGCAGCCACACGCTGGCGACGGCGATCCGGAACTCGCGGAAGCAGAACAGGTACAGTCCGTCGGCGAACTTCCACACGGTGGAGAGGTCCATGTCGCCGTGCCCGCGCTGCACGCCTTCCAGGCACTGCCAGGCGTAGCGCTGCGACGACACGTAGACGTGCTCGTAGAGGTGCTGCGGGCTGTAGCGGTAGATGTTCCTCTTGCCGATCAGGTCGCGGGACGGAGCTGGCGCCTCCCCGGTGGGATCGCCGGCATCGGTCACCGCCGCGTGGAATGTCTGCCGCACCCGCGGGGTGCCGTCGACGTCCTCCTCGCCGATCACCGAGTGCGCCACCAGCGCGCGGTGCGTCCGTGTCGAGTAGACCACCGTGATCGTCTCCCGCTCCACGCTCGTCAGCGGCAGGTTGACGAAGACGACGTCGTCGCGCACCGCGACCGCGTCGTACGGGTCCGTCCCTCCGGAGCCGATGGCGCCGGAGGCGGTCCAGGTCGCCGCGTCCGCGTCGAACGCCAGCGACAGTGTCGAGCCGTCGTCGAGCGTCAGCGTGAGCGCGGTGCCCGCCAGGTCGGTGTTCGGCAGCCGGTAGGTGTCGATGCCCGCGGCGAACTCGTCGTAGGTGCGCCACTCGTCGGTTGCCGGGTCGTGGGTCGCCTGGTCGTGCTGGATGTCCGTCATCGCATTCCTTTCGTGGTGCGCGTCTCAGCGCAGGGAGTATCCGCCGTCGATCAGCAGGTCGGTGCCGTAGCAGTACCCAGCGTCGTCGGACAGGAGGTAGAGGGTGCCTGCCGCGATCTCCTCGATGGTCGCGAAGCGCCCGGGCACCGTGTTCGGCAGCCACTGCGCGTGCAGGGCGCTGTCTCCGTCGAGGAAGGGTGTGGAGACGTAGCCGGGGGAGACCGTGTTGACCCGCACCCCGCGCGCGCCCCACTCGACCGCGAGCGTGCGCACCATCGCCGTCACTCCCGCCTTCGCCGTGTTGTAGTGAACGGTGCGCTGCGGCACGTTCACCACCCGGTTGCCCGACATGGATGCGACGGCCACCATGCTGCCCCGCCCCGCCGCGAGCATGGCGGGCGCGAACGCCTGCAGCGTCAGGAACACCCCGCGCAGGTTCACCGCGAGCACCGCGTCGAACTCCGCGATCGGCAGCTCCTCGGCGGCCGTGTCGGACCCGCGGATGCCCGCGTTGGCGACCACGTGGTCGATCCGCCCTCCGCTGAGCGCGAGCAGGTCGGCCGCCGCATTGGCGACGCTGTCCGCGTCGGAGACGTCGCAGGGGATGTGCTCGCCGATCCCTCCCGGTTCGACGTCGAGCCCGAACACCGTCGCGCCCTCGGCGGCCAGCGTGGAGGCGATGCCCCTCCCGATGCCGCTCGTGGTGCCGCTGACGGCGACAACGCGCCCGCCGAACCGCCCGGCCCGTCCTGCCCGCTCGCCGGTCATCGCGCGACCACGCTCACGCCCGGGTCGATCACGGCTTTCAGCACTCCGCCGTCACGCCGCTCGATCACGTCGTACGCCGCACGCACCTCACCGAGCCCGAACCGGTGGGTCACCAGGGACTCGTATTCGAAGTCGCCGCGTTCGAGCATCCGGATGGCCGGCTCGAAGCCTCCGGCGGACAGGAACGACGGCAGCAGGTCGATCTCGCGGGTCAGCAGCTCCTCGTCGGCGAGGAAGGTCACCGGAGCGTTCGCGCCGCACGCACCGGCGAGCACCACGCGCCCTCCGCGCCGCACCAGCCGCACGGCCTGCTGCTGCGCAGCCGTGGCTCCCGCGATCTCGATGACCACGTCGGCCAGGCGTCCGCCGAGTGCGGAGGAGACCGCAGCCACCGGGTCGGTCTCGCGGGAGTTCACCACGGCGTCCGCTCCGAACCGCATCGCGAGCTCCAGCCGGTTCGCGCGGGTGCCGATGACGATCACGCGTCCAGCGCCCGCCGACCGGGCGGCAGCGGCGGCGAGGATGCCGACAGGGCCCGGCCCGATCACCACGACCGACTCGCCGGGCGCCACCCGCCCCCGCGCGATGGCGCGGCAGGCGACGGCGAGCGGTTCGGTCAGCACGGCGCGCTGCCAGGGAAGCGCATCCGGAAGCCGGTGCACCACCGCCTCGCGCGGCACGAACAGGTGCTCGGCGTATCCGCCCCACAGGCCGGGGGCGACCGTGCGCGGGATGTTCACCCCCAGCTGGCGGCCGTGCGGCAGCCCGGAGGCCGGGTCGTCCGCCTCGCACAGGTTGTAGCGGCCTTCGCGGCAGCGCGCGCAGACCTGGCACGGCAGCAGCATCTCGACGGCGACGTGGTCGCCGACCGCCAGCCCGCGCGCCTCGGCGGCCGCGTCGCCGATGCCCGCGACCTCCCCGACGAACTCGTGACCCGGCACGAGCGGGAACGGGTCGCCGATGTGTCCGGCGAGCAGGTGCAGGTCCGTCGCGCACACGCCGACGAGGGCGACGCGCAGGATGAGGTCATCCGGCCCCGGCGTAGGCAGCGGCTGCTCGGCGGTCTCGATCACGCCAGCGGACGGGAAGACCACCTGTCTGCTGGTCGGGGGAAGGGCGGTGCCTGGCATGCGGGTTCCGTTTCCGCCCGCGCTGCGTCGCGCGGGTCGCACCCATCGTGCTCACGCGCATCCATCGGCCTCAACCGCCCAGCCGCGATCATGCCCCGACCGTCAAGCCCCGTTCCCTCCCCGACAAAGAATCGAGTCCGAACTTATTCACGCGACACGCCGGGGCGGGGCGTGAACAACTTCGGACTCGATCGTCAGGCGGCGCGGCCGGAGGCGCGCAGTTCGCTCGGCGACTCGGCGTAGGTCGCCTTGAACACCCGGGAGAAGTGTGCGGCGTCCACGAACCCCCAGCGGGCGGCGATCGCGGCCACGGGGCGGTCGCCGTAGAGCGGGTTCAGCAGGTCGCGCCGGCAACGTTCGAGCCGCCGGGTGCGGATCCATGACGACACCGTCGTGCCCTGCTCGCGGAACAGCCCGTGCAGGTGCCGCGTGGAGATGAAGTGCGCGGCGGCGATCTGCGTCGGACCGAGGTCGGTGGACGCCAGGTTCGCGTCGATGTAGCCCCGGATGCGCTGCATCAGCGCCTGGTGCGGGTTGCCGGGCCCGCTGGTCACGTCGAGCTCGTTGGCGAACATCGTCGTCACCAGGTCGAGCGCGCTGTGGGCGAGCCTGGCGCCCGTCGCGCCGTTGAGCTGCTCGAGGTTGCCGACCAGTTGCGCCAGGAACGGGACGATGATGCTGCCCACGCCGGACTTGCCGCTCATCTTCACCGCGGTGAGCTGGGCCACCACGTCGGCGGGCAGGTCGATGAGGTGCTTCGGGAACATGACGACCATCGTGCGGAAGTCGTCGTCGAACACCAGCGAGTACGGCCGGTGGGTGTCGTAGACGGCCAGATCGCCCGGCTGCAGCACGGCTTCCCGGTTGTCCTGGATGAGCAGACCGGTGCCGGACAGCTGCAGGCTCAGCTTGAAGTAGTGCCGATCGGAGCGCGCGATCAGCTCCGGCGTGCGCTCGACGACGTGCTCGGCGGCGCTGACCTCGGAGACGTGCACCTCGTCGGCGCCCGCCGACCGGATGCGCCCCCAGAACGGGTCGGGACGCGAACTGGTCACGTGCAGCGGCACGAACGACTCGGACACCGCGGTGCGGAATTCGCTGAAGTTCCTGGCGATGGAGGTGGTCACGCGGTTGGCACGCGGCTGACCGGCGGCCTGCGTGGCCGGGCCGGGCTGCATGATCTGGCCAGGCTGCATAGTCGGGCCGGGCTGCGTTGTCTGGTTGACGGCCTGCGTTGTCGGGTTGAGCACGGGGTTACCTCACCTGATCGGGACGACACTGTATACGATCCGTGATACGGATCGTAGCACGCGAACCCCCGCGCGCTCCGGCCGGACCGTGCGGGCGCGGGCAACAGGGATGCGCGGGCGGCACACCGGGAGAACGGCGGCCTTCGTAGCCTGACGGTATGACCAGCGCCACCGTCTCGCCGCGCCCGGCCGCGCGCCGCATCCCGAGCGTTCCGCTGATCGTGCTGCCGGTGCTCTCGCTGCTCGCGACGGCGGCGATGGCGGCGGACATGGCGGGTTCTGCGATCGCCGTCCCCCTGGTTCCCGGAGCCGTCTGGGCCGCTGGGTTGTTCGTCATCGCCGCGGTGGTCGCTGCCACGGGACGCAGGCGCGGCCAGGCGCGGTTCGCGGTCGAGCCGTTCACGATGGCGCTCATGGTCGTGCTCGTGGCGCTCCACCGTCACGACGGCGCCGCGTCGGCCGCTGCATCCACTGGCGCGGCATCCGGCGATCCGCACGCCGCTCACCTCGGCGGCTCCTGGCTGCTGCTCGTCATCGCCGTCGCGGTCGCCGTGCTCACGGTCGTCTGCCTCGCCTGCGCCGTGCGCCTCGCAGCGACGCACGGCATCGTCGCGGCCCTGCTCCCCGTCGCCTCCGCCGTCGCGATGTGCGCGATGACGACCTGGATGCTCGTCGCCTGACCTCGCGCGCCTGACCCCTACAGCAGCGTCTCGATCCCCAGCCTCACCACGTCGCCGAGCCCGACGCCCTCCTTCTGCCGCACGGAACCCTTGATCGCGACGATGTACGACCCGTCCGCCGACTCGGGGAACACCGACGTCGACCACCGCGAGCCGCCGAGCGTCACCATCACCTTCACCGAGCCGAACCCGGCGGGTGGATGCGGTTGCAGCCGGATGTCCTCCGACACGTCGAGCGGCAGCCGGGCGAACACCCACAGGTCCCGCCTGGCCTCCCACCGCCACAGTTCCGCTTCGAATTCGTATCGCACACCGGCCATGCCACCACTCTGCCTCACCGGGGCGGTTTTCCGACAGAATGGAAGGGCAGGGCGGCGCCGCTCCTTTCCGCGCCGCCTGCGATCCGAGGAGAGGGATGCGCTGGCCGAACTGGTTCCGCAAGCGCGCGGTCACGCCGCGCACCCGGCCGTTCGACGAGGACGCGCTCGAGGAAGCGGCTCCGCCGACCCTCGAACAGTCCGTGGAGGAGGGGATGCTCCTCGCCGACTACGCCACGAGGATGGCGGTGAAGAACCACATCGTGGTCGACACCATCCAGCAGGACAACCCGTTCGACCCCGCCAGGCACACGGCCCAGGCCGCCGACATGCTGCGGGAGCTCGCCGACGAGCAGGACCAGGCCGCCGAGCGGGCGGCCGAGGCGCGGCTCGCGGTGGCGGGGCTGGGCGGCGACGCGACGCACCCGCACGACTACCGCGACGTCGATGCGGGCAACCTGGCGCTGCGCGAGGAGGCGGCCAGGGCGCTGGCGACGGCACTGCGCGCGAAGGCGGACTCCGAGGAGGAGCTGCTGAGGATCGTGGAGCGCGCCAGGCAGGACGCCTGGGACGAGGTGGGCCGCGCCATCCAGGCCGGACTCGACGCGTTCTCCGGCGCGGAGGCGCTCAAGGCCAACTACGAGGAGGAGCGCCCCGCTCGGCTGCGGCTGCTGATCTGGCGCGACCTGGCCAAGCTCGAGGAGGAGCGCGGCGGATACTGAGCCGGTCGCGCTGGCGCGCAGCTGCGCTGCCGCTCAGCCACGCAGCGACACCGGTGGGACGAGGTCGGCGATCTCCTCGCGCATCCACCGGTTCCCGGATGCGCGTTTCTCCTCCCGCGTCGTGAACCGGTAGAGGAACATCCTGGCCCGCACGGCCCGCGGCGGCATTCCGCCGAACGGGTCGGTGCGTAACAGGCGCAGGGTCGGCCCATCCGCCTCCAGCAGCCGCAGCAGGAACATCTCGAACCACTCCGTGTCCCTCGACCCGAGCGCGAGGAACCACATCAGCCAGTCGAGTCGCAGATGGTACGGCGCGAACTGTCGCGGGAGCCGCTTCACGTCGCCCGGCTTTCCTTTGAACGCGTACTCCCGCCAGCGCGCATCCGGATCGTTGGGGTCGTCCTCGGTCCCTTCGACGATCACCTCGAACCGCTCCTGCGTGACCGTGCCGAACGCCCCGTACGCGTTGACGAGATGCCACCGGTTGAAGCTCGCGTTCATCAGCTGCCTGCGCGCGAACAGGTTCCGCAGCGGCTGCCAGCTGAGGCCGACGATCAGGATGCTCGCCACCAGCACCACGACCGCGTACCAGCCGGGCACGCCGTCCGCTCCGATGCCGCCCAGCCGCGCGCCGCCGAACAGCCACGAGAACGACGCGTCGTCCACCGCCGAGAACGCGAGCACGATGGTGATGACGTTCAGCCAGGCGAAGTTGCCCGTCGCCACCAGCCACAGCTGGGTGAGGATCACGACCGCCGCCGCGATGCTGGCCACCGGCTGCGGCGCGAACAGCAGCCACGGCACGATCAGCTGCGCGAAATGGTTGCCGAGCACCTCCAGCCGGTGCCACCACTTCGGCAGCAGGTGGGCGGTGCGGCTCAGCGGGTTCGGCATCGGCTGGGTCTCGTGGTGGTAGTACAGCGCGGTGAGGTCGCGCCACGACCGGTCGCCGCGCATCTTGATCATCCCCGCTCCGAACTCGAGCCGGAAGACCAGCCAGCGCAGCAGGAACACGACCGTCACCGGGGGAGCGGTGTCGAGAGCGCCGAGCAGCGCGACGGTGAACCCCGCCTCGCAGAGCAGGCTCTCCCAGCCGAACCCGTAGAACGTCTGCCCGATGTTCACGATCGAGAGGTAGAGGAACCAGACGAGCAGGAAGACGGGCAGGAACACCCAGGTCGGCGCGAGCTGCGGAACGCCGGCGACGATCAGCGCCGAGAGCGCTGCGCCGGTCCAGGCGACGGCGAGGAGCATCCGGTCGGAGTATCGGCGGCGGAAGATGGTGGGCTGGCTGCGCGCGTATGCGCTTCGCAGGAAGCGCGGGGCGGGGAGCAGCCCGTGCTCACCGAGCAGCGCGGGGAACTGGTTGACCGCGGAGACGAACGCGATCAGGTAGATGGCGGCGACGCCCCGCTCGAGGATCTCGCGCGCGATCGTGTAGTCGGTAGCGGCCAGCCACCCGAGAACGTCCACGCGCACCACCTCGCCAGGAAACGCGCTTCACGATACGCCGCGCCCGGCGGGCGGTCCAGGTGCGGGTCAGGCGGCGAGTTCGGCGTCCAGGCTGATCGCCCGGTGGTCGGAGGCTCCACGCGGCAGCACATCCACCCGCTGGATCTCGAACCCGGTGGACGTGACGAAGTCGAAGTATCCGGTGAAGAACTTGTAGCGCAGGTAGGTCGGCTCGGTACTACGGCTGAGGGCGTAGCCCGCCGTGGTCAGGTGCCGCTCCAGCCCGCGGATGAACCAGGGGTAGTTGAAGTCGCCGACCATCACCGACGGGATGTCGGCGGCCAGGGAGCGCATCCCGGCGTGGGCGGCGGCGATCTGCTTGCGCCGCAACGAGTTGGATGCGGTCAGCGGCGCCGCGTGGAACGACCCGACGAGCACGTCCTCCTCGGTCTCCCTGTCGTGCAGGCGCACCGCGAGCAGCCGCTCGTTGGCCGGGGCGAGCACGCGGTCGTGCACCGACTTCTGCACGGCGAACACCTTGGTGTCGAGGATGTCGTAGCGGTCTTCGCGCACGTAGACGGCGAGGCCGAGACGGTTGGTCCTCGTCGCGTCGGCGAGGATCAGGTGGTGAAGGCGTTCGGGAAGCGCCTCACTGTCGCACTCCTGCAGGCACAGCGCGTCGACGTCGTAGGTTGCAGCGATGTCCGCGAGCTCGTGGCCTGCCGCGTGCTTGCGCAGGTTGTAGCTGACGATCTTCAGGGGAACTCCTCGTGTCTCGCACCCCGTCTTCGGGGACGCCTCATCATTCTCACCCACAACGGTGCCGAGACGCGCTCGCGCGCCGCTTCGCACACGGAATTCACACGAGTGTCATCGGCTTCGACGACCGGACGGGTACGGTGTGAGCATGGCAGGCGACGCAGTTGTCCTCACGGTCCCCGGTCCGCACGGCGAACGCGAGGTGCGGATCTCGAGCCCCGGCCGCGTGCTGTGGCCGGAGCTCGGCATCACGAAGCTCGACCTCGCGAACTACTTCGTCGCGGTCGGCGACGCGTTCGTCCGAGCAAACGGCGACCGGCCGGTGTCGCTGCAGCGTTTCCCGGAGGGCATCGACGGCGAGCAGTTCTTCTCGAAGAACCCGCCGAGGGGCGCGCCGGACTACGTGCGCTCGGTGATGGTGGTCTACCCGAGCGCCCGCTCGCATCCCCAGCTCGTCATCGACGAACCGGCCGCCGCGGTGTGGGCGGTGCAGATGAACACGGTGGTCTTCCACCCGTGGCCGTCGCGCGCGGAGAACTCGGACAACCCCGACCAGCTCCGCATCGACCTCGACCCGCAGCCCGGCACCGACTTCGGCGACGCGATCCCCGCGGCCATCGAGCTGCGCGCCGTGCTGCGCGAGGCCGGCCTGGATACGTTCATCAAGACCTCCGGCAACCGCGGCCTGCACGTGTTCGCCCCGATCGAGCCGACCCACGAGTTCCTGGATGTGCGGCACGCGGTGATCGCCGCCGCCCGCGAACTGGAGCGCAGGATGCCCGACAAGGTCACGACGGCGTGGTGGAAGGAGGAGCGCGGCGAGCGCATCTTCGTCGACTTCAACCAGGCCAACAGGGACAGGACGATGGCGGGCGCATACAGTCCGCGCGCTCTCGCCCACGCCCCGGTGGCCACGCCGATCACTTGGGACGAGCTGGAGTCGACGGACCCGCGCTCGCACACCATCCTGACCATCCCGGAACGGCTGGCGACGGTCGGCGACCCGTGGGAGACGTTCGGCGACAAGCCGGGCCGCATCGACGAGCTGCTCGGCTGGTGGCAGCGCGACCTCGACGACGGCCTCGGCGAACTACCGTTCCCTCCCGACTACCCGAAGATGCCCGGCGAGCCGCCGCGCGTGCAGCCGAGCCGCGCCAAGAAGCCCTAGCCGCGCGCCGCGACGTCAGCTGAGGACGTCTCCGAGGTCGTAGGCGATCGGGCGGTCGAGCTGCTCGTAGGTGCAGGAGCGCGCGTCGCGGTCTGGACGCCAGCGCTCGAACTGGGCGGTGTGGCGGAACCGCATCCCCTCCATCTGGTCGTAGCGCACTTCGAGCACGCGCTCCGGCCGCAGCCGCACGAACGACACGTCTTTGCCGGACGAGAACCTGCTGCGCTCCGTCTCGCCGGTGACGGTCTGCCCGTCGTCGTCCCGGAGCACGAGCGGGTCGAGTTCGTCCACCAGTTCCAGTCTGCGCTTGTCGGTGAACGCGGAGACGCCCCCGATGTTGCGCAGCTCGCCGTCGGAGTCGTACAGGCCGACGAGCAGGGACCCCACCCCTCGCCCGCTGGTGTGGATGCGGTAGCCGAGCGCCACGACGTCGGCGGTGCGGTGGTGCTTGACCTTCAGCATGGTGCGCTTGTTCTGCGCGTACGGCGCCGCCAGCGGTTTGGCGACGACCCCGTCGAGCCCGGCGCCTTCGAACTCGACCAGCCAGCGGCGGGCGAGGTCGACGTCGGTGGTGGTCCTGGTGAGTTCGATGGGAGCGGGGAGGTCGCCCGCGAACGCTTCGAGCGCGGCACGGCGCTCCGAGAACGGCCGGTCGAGGTACGACTCGTCGCCGAGCGCGAGCAGGTCGAACGCGACGAAGGTGGCCGGGGTCTGCTCGGCCAGCAGCTTCACCCGGCTCGCGGCGGGGTGGATGCGCTGCGACAGCGCCTCCCAGTCGAGCCGCTGCGCGCCGGGCTCGCCGGTCGGCACGACGATCTCGCCGTCGAGCACGCACGGCCCGGGCAGGATGCGCGCGAACGCCTCGACGAGTTCGGGGAAGTACCGCGTGAGCATCTTGGAGCCTCTGCTGCCGATCTCGACGCTCTCGATGGTGCCGGTGCCGTCTGGGTTGCTGGTGCCGGTCGCGTAGACGATGGCGCGGAACCCGTCCCATTTGGGTTCGTAGCTGAGCCCGCCGTCGACCTTGTCCGGATCCGGCACGGTGGGGACGGCTTTCGCCAGCATGGGGGCGACCGGTTGGGCGGGCGACGGGTGCGTTGGCTCCATGCGTCGATCATCCCGCGTCGGCAGGCCGGGCGGAACCCTTGCGTTCGGCACCGTGCGCTCGGCGACCCTGCTGGCCGGTCGCTGGGCATCCGCTCGGAGCCCTTCGGTGTTAGGTAAGGCTCGCCTATACTGAAACCACGATGTACCGACCCGATCACGCGAACCACACCGCGACCACCGCCCACCACGACGACCGTGTGCAGTTCCTCGTCGTCGGTGACGAGTCGTCGCTGACCGAGCTGGAAGCCGAGCTCGCGCTGCTTCCGCTGTGCGCTCGCGGCCGGGTGTTCGTGGAGGTCGGCGACGCGGACGACATCGTCCGGCTGGCCACCCCGATGCGCATGACGGTCACCTGGCTCACCCGCCACACCCGCAGCGGCCGCCCGGGCACCGGCGAACGCTGCGCCAGGGGAGAGGCCGCCACCCGCGCGGTCCGCGCCTGGACCACCGAGATGCTCTGCGACGGACCGGGCGAGACCCGCGTCATCCTGACCGGCGGCTTCGCCCTGGTCTCCGAGGTGCGCGACCACCTCGAATCGGTGGTCGGCATGCCCGCCGACGCCATCGTCGCCCCCGCCTACCACTGACGGCGCCCCGCGCACCCTCACGGCGCTCCCCTGACCTCACGGCGTCACCGCGGCGTCACACGCGGGTGTCCACCCCCACGAGCTGTTCGGTGATCGTCCACAGGTCGCGGCCGAGCTGCGCGTCTTTCGCCTGCGCGGCGGTGGGACCGTTGGCGTTGAGGCGGTCGAAGTACGTTCCGCTCGGCGCACCGACCGGAGCCTCCGCTGCGAGGCGGACGAGCGGAGCCGCCCCGGCCTCGACGGGGACGCCGTAGCCGTTGCGGGTGACGAACGCCCCGAACCGGATCAGCGGCGACGTGCGGCCGAAGTTGGTCGCGATCGTGCCCGGATGGAACGAGAACGCGTCGACGCCCGTGCCGGTGAGACGCTCCGCCAGCTCCCTGATGAACAGGATGGTCGCCAGCTTGGCCGTGCCGTATGCCCGCCAGCCGCCCAGCCAGGCGCGCTTCTCCCAGTCGAGGTCGTCGAGGCGGAGATGACCGAAACGGTTGGCGAGACTGGCCGTGGACACGACCCGCACATCCCGGCCCAGCGCCGCCGTCTGTTCCAGCCGGGGCCGCAGCAGGTGGGTGAGCAGGAACGGCGCCAGATGGTTGGCCTGGATGGTGCGCTCGTGGCCGTCGACCGTGAGCTCGCGCTTGGCGTTCAGGCCGCCGGCGTTGTTGGCGAGGACGTCGATGGTGTCGTAGCGGTCGAGCAGCGCGCTGGCGAGCGCCCGCACCTCGTCGAGCTTCTCGAAGTCGGCGAGGAACGGCGTCGCCCCGATCTTCTCCGCGATGCCCCTGGTGCGCTCCGGGTTGCGCCCGACCACCGCCACCTCGTTGCCCTGCTCGGAGAGCCGCTGGGCGGCGACCAGCCCGATCCCGGAACTCGCACCGGTCAGGACGATCGTGCGCCGGGAACCCTCGGACGCTGCGGTCATCGGTAGCCACCTTTCTCGAGGCCGGCCTCGATTTCGAAACGGTTCTTCAGCGGATCCCGTCCGGAGACGAGGTAGAGCAGAGGGAACACCATGCCGTAACGCTGCCACTGACGCTTGTGAATCGCCTCGTGCTCCAGGATGTCGTCCGACACGTTCTGTGCGGTGAGGTAGCAGCCTCCGACGCACGAACCGCCCCTGCCGAACGTGCGCTCCGGCATCCCGCGGAACACGAACAGCCCGGCGCGGCGTTCGACGCGCCCCGTGCTCCAGATGAAGCCCCAGACCAGGCCGACGGCCGTGGCGTAGAGGTAGCCGAGCGTGCTGATCGGGGAGTCGAACAGCACGCGGGTGATCACGCGCATCCCGTTATTCCTTCGGCCGGCCGTACGCTTCGAGCAGCCGCAGCCAGACCTCGCTCAGCGTCGGGTACGACGGCACCGCGTGCCAGAGGCGGGAGAGGGGGACCTCGCCGACCACCGCGATGGTGGCCGAGTGCAGCAGCTCGCCGACGTCCTGCCCGACGAAGGTGACCCCGAGGACGACCTGACGGTCCTCGTCGACGACCATCCTCGCCTTCCCCACGTAGTTGTCCGCGGCGATGCTCGCCCCGGAGACCCCGCTGATCTCGTAGTCGACCACCCTGGTGCGGTATCCGGCCTTCTCGGCCGCTGCGGCCGTGAGGCCGACGGACGCGACCTCCGGGTCGGTGAACGTGACCTGCGGCACCGACTGGTGATCGGCCGTCGCCACGTAGGTGCCCCACGGCTCGAGGGAGACTTTCGCGCCCTTCGCCCTGGCCGCGATCGCGTCTCCGGCGGCCCGCGCCTGGTACTTGCCCTGGTGGGTGAGCAGCGCGCGGTGGTTGACGTCGCCGACGCCGTAGAGCCATCCACCGTCGACCGGCTCTCCGTCGGCGCCGAGGACGCGCATCGAGTCGTCGACGTTCAGCCACGCCCCGCCTTCGAGACCGAAGGCCTCCAGGCCGAGGCCAGCGGTGTGCGGGATGCGTCCCGTCGCCACGAGGAGTTCGTCGGTGCGGATGGTGGTGCCGTCGTCGAGCGTGAGCTGGAAGCCGTCGTCGTCCGTGCGCTCGACGGCGGTCGGGGACACGTCGAGGTGCAGGTTCGCGCCGAGTTCGCGCAGCGAGTCCGCGACGAGTTCCCCGGCGAACGGCTCGTTCGCGCCGAGCAGGCCGCTGCGGGAGATGAGGTGCACCTCCGTGCCGAACCCGGCGTACGCCGTGGCCATCTCGACCCCGACGACACCGCCGCCGAGGATCGCGAGCGACACCGGGACGCGCTGGACGCTCGTGGCGTCCCTGCTCGTCCACGGCTCGCTCTCGCGGAGGCCCGGGATGTCGGGAAGGAGCGAGGCGGAGCCGGTGCAGACGGCGACGGCGTGCTTTGCCGTGAGCACCGTTTCTGTGCCGTCCTCGGCCGTCACGGTCACCTCGCGGACACCGGTGATGACGGCGTGGCCCCTGACGAGGTCGATGCCCGCTCCGTTCAGCCACTCCACCTGCCCGTCGTCTTTCCAGTCGCTCGTCATGACGTCGCGGCGCCGGAGCACCGCCTCCACGTCGAGCGGACCGGTGACGGCCTCGCGCGTCCCGCCGACCCGTTGCGCCGCGCGCAGCAGCGCTCCGGAACGGAGCAGCGCCTTCGACGGCATGCAGGCCCAGTACGAGCACTCGCCTCCGACCAGCTCGGCCTCCACGATGACGGTGCGCATCCCGCCCTGCACCGCCCGGTCGGCGACGTTCTCGCCCACCGCTCCCGCTCCGATCACGATCACGTCGTATTCGTTGCTGCTCATGCTCTCTCCTGTCGATTCGTTGTCGTGCGGGGTGGTCGGGGAGGGGGACGCCGCTAGCGGCCCACGAACTCCGCTTGGGTCCTGGTGAGGAAGGCCTGCATGCCGATCGCGGCATCTTCGCTGGTGGCCAGCCGGACGAGCGCCGGCTGCAACTGGGCCTCCGCCGCCGCGTCGCCTTCTCGCACCGCCAGCTTGGCGTTGGCGAGCGCGGCCTGGACGGCGAGGGGAGCCTGCGCCGCGATCCGCTCCGCGATGGCGAGCGCCCTGTCGAACTGCTCTCCGTCGTCGACCAGCTCTTGCACCAGGCCGATGCGATGGGCCTCTGCCGCATCGAAGGAGTCGCCGGTGAGGATGTAGCGCATGGCGTTGCCCCAGCCGACGGCGCGGGGGAACCGGATGGTGGCCCCGCCGAACGGCAGGATGCCCCTGGATACCTCGATCTGGCCGAACGTGGTGGACCGTGCCGCAACGGCGATGTCGCTCGCCAGGATCAGCTCGATGCCGAGGGTGAGGCAGGTGCCGTGCACGGCGATCACCACGGGCTTGCTGAGACGCTGCCCGGACACCTGCCACGGGTTGATGCCGTCGTCGCTCTCGATGGTGAGGCCGTCCGCTCCGATGCGCGGCCCGATGTCTGCGAGGTCGAGGCCTGCGGTGAAGTGGTCGCCGACGGCGTAGACGAGGCCGACGCGCAACTCGGGGTCGCGTTCGAGCTCTCCGTATGCGTCGGAGAGCAGCCGGAGGAGTTCGAAGTCTGCGGCGTTGCGCTTCTCCGGTCTGTTGAAGCCGATGAGCAGGACGTGGCCCCGCCGCTCGGTGATGATCTTGGGTTCGGTCATGTCTCCCAAGCTACCTCCGCCGTCAGGACGCGTCATCGGCAGGGCGCGGATCTGTGGAGAGATGGCGTGCGGCGCCGCCTGTGGAGGAACCGCCGCCCGCGCCAGCCGCGCCGCCCGCGCCACCGCCCAGCCGCCCGGTCAGCGCGCCCAGGATCCGCAGGATCACGGCCATGTCGCGCCCCGCCGCATCCGGGGACTCCGGCGCGAACTCCGTGATCGCAGCACCGGCCAGCTCGAACCGCCCCCGCAGCGCCCGCACCGCGTCGCACAGCGCTTCCGGCTGCACCCCGAACGGCTCCGGGTACCCGATGCCGCTGATGGTGGCGGGGTCGAGCACATCCAGGTCGATGTGCACGTACACAGACGTCGCTCCCGTCGCCTCGACGGCCGCGACCAGGACGGCCGGGTCGTCGAGTTCGGCCGGGCCGAGCATCCGGATGCCCGTCTCGTCGATGTACGCCGACTCGCCGTCGTCCAGTGCTCGCGTCCCCGCCAGGATCACCTGCGCGGGGGACAGGAGGGATGGTCCGGTAGACGCGAGCCCGTCCGGTGCGTCGCCGAGGAGGGCGCGCACGACCATCCCGTGGAAGGCGCTCGACGGGGAGGATCCCACGTCGTTGATGTCGGCGTGCGCGTCGAACCAGACCAGGGCGACCGACCCCGGCTCTGCGACGGCGACTGCGTGCTGGACACTGGCGAGGTCGGCGGCGCAGTCCCCGCCGATCGTGACCACCGGAGCGTCGAGCAGCATGAGCTCGGCCGTCGCAGCGTCGCGCACGGTCGTGAGCGCGGAGAACCGGTGCACGCCGGTGCCGAGGGATTCGCCCGCAGCGGCGGGGACGGGCACCACGGTGGTCGCGGCGGCGGGCAGGTCGCCCCTGATCGCCTCCGCGCCGTCGATCAGCCGCATGGCCCGCGACGATCCGGACCCCTGCCACTGCGGCACCACCAGGAAGGACGCGCCGCTCATCCGTCTCCCGCCTCCGCCGCCACCCGTCACTGACCGGGGGTGTACGGCGCCGACGACGCCGGGTCGGCCGTCACGGCGGGCTGCGCGGGTGCTCCGCCGGTCTTGAGGGCGGCGAGGCGCGCCTCGACCTCCGTCATCTCGCCGAGGTCGTCGAGCTGGTTGAACTGCGCGTCCAGGCTGGAGGCCGCGAGCTCCGACGCTCCGCGGACCCTCGCCTCCTCGCGGCGGATCTTCTCCTCGAAGCGGCTGACCTCGCTGGTGGGGTCGAGGATGTCGACGCTCTTGACCGCATCCATCACCTGCGACTGCGCCTGGGCGCTCTTGGCCCTGGCGATCAGCTCGGAGCGCTTGCTCTTGAGCTGTTCGAGCTTGGTCTTCATGCCGTTGAGGCCGGACTTCAACTTCTCGACCACCTCGGTCTGCGCCGCGATCTGCGGCTCAGCGGCCTTCGCCTCGTTCTCCGAGGAGATCTGGCGCTGCAGGGCGACCTTCGCGAGGTTGTCGAACTTGTCGGCGTTCGCGGTGTCGCCGCCGGAGCGGTACGTGTCGGCCTGCTTGCTCGCCGCGAGGGCCTTCTGGCCCCACGACGATGCCGCTTCGACGTCTTCCGCGTGGTCGTCTTCGAGCAGGCGGAGGTTGCCGATCGTCTCCGCGATGGCGCTCTCCGCGTCGGCGATGCTGTTGGTGAAGTCGCGGACCATCTGGTCGAGCATCTTCTCCGGGTCTTCCGCCTGGTCGATGAGCGCGTTCACGTTCGCTCTCAGCAGCTGTGAGATCCGACCGAAAATGGACTGTTTTGCCATCGTGTTTTCCTTTCGCTGAGGCCCCCGGTCAGGCGCCTTAGAACCGTCCGCCTCCGCGGCGCGAGCGGGTTCCGCCCCCGCCGAAGCTTCCCGAGCTGAACCCGCCGCCGCCGCTGCGACTGCGGCTTCCTCCGCCACCGCCGCCTCCGCCGAAGAGTCCGCCGCCTCCACCGCCGCCGCCGAGCACGGAGTTGATCAGGATGCCGCCGAGGATCGCCCCCATCGCTCCGTTCCCTCCGCCGCGATTGCCGCCGCCGGAGCCGCCTCCGCTGAACCCGCCGCCTCCGAACAGGCCGCCGAGGTCGCCGAGGCCGCCGGAATCCGGCTGGAACCCGCCAACGTCGCGCTGGGCGAGCTGCGTCGCCTCCTCGGCCAGCTGGGCGGCGCGCTGCGCCTGGGCGAGTGCGGTCACCGGGTCGGCCGTTGCCGTCGCCTCGGCCTGCACGACCAGCCGTCCTGCCTCGGCCAGCCGGGTGCGTGCCTCCGGTCCGACGGCTCCGCGGCGAGCGGTGATGAAGTCTTCGCACGCGGACACCCGGGAGCGCGCGGCGAGGAGCGTCTGCTGCAGCGACGCCTGGGCGCGCTGGGTCTGCTGTCGCGCATCCCGCACGTTCTGCAGCACGCCGTCGATGTTCTGATTGGCGGCTGCAAGTCGCTGGGCGATCTCCAGCGGGTTGATCGGGCCGGCTGCGATCTTCGATCTGACGTCGGCGACCGTCTGCTCCGTGGCGGCGACGACCCCGGCGACGGCCCCTGTCGCGTCGTCGGTCGCCGCGATAGTGCGCGCCTCCGCGAGGTCGCTCTCCAGCTCGGAGATGGTGGAGTCGATGGTCTGCTGCGCCGTCCCGAGGTCTGCGCCGACCCTGTCGACCGCGTCGAGCAGAAGCTTGGCCTGGTCGACGGACTCTTCGGCCGCCCGCACGCCGATCGCCGCAGCGCTGGTGTCCCCGGCGTCGCTCTTCTGCTTCGCGGCCGTCAGCGCCGTGGTCACGAACGCGAGCCGTTCCGTCGCCTGGTGGATGTTGTCCTGCACCGTCGCGAGGGACGCCGCAGTGTACGTCGAGGACAGGGTGGCGAAGGTGGCGGCCGTCTGGTCGAGCCTTCCGTGGACCGTGTCCGCTGCTGTCTGCACCTCCGCCGTCGCCTGCGGGATGCGCTTCTCCAGCGCGCGCAGTTCGTCGAACGCGTCCGCCTGCTTGTCCAGGGCGTCGTTGGCCGCCGCGCAGAGCTGCACGATCTGGGCGTTCCACTCGCGCTTCTGCTGGTCGGTGTCCGGTTCGGCGTCGTCGAGCCTCTGCTTGAGGGTGAAGGCGTCTCTCAGCTGCGCTTTCGCCGCATCCAGTGCCGCCTGGAACGGCACGACGGAGTCTGCTCCGTACTGCGCCGTCGCGAAGCCCAGCTCCTCCTCGCTGGTGCGGATGGCGTCGTCCGTCTGCACCAGGGCGGACCCCGCGCGACGTTCGAGATCGACGAGCGGAATGGTCTGCAGCTCGCTCTGCGGGGTCTGCGGCTGCCCGCCGGCGGCGACCTTCTTCCGCGAACGCGAGCGGACCACGAAGAAGATGATGACGCCGATGACCACGACGGCGATGATGAACACCCAGAAGAACCCTGCGCCGCCCCCTCCGCCTCCGACGGCGTCTCCGAGCCCGGTGGCAGCCGCGACGGCGGCGCCCGACCAGTCGCCTGCGCGCAGTTTCGGCTCGATGTCGTTCTGCTCGATCTGCGTGAGCTGGTCGGCGGACACCGGCCCTGCGTCGTCCCCGGACAGGTAGTACGCACGCCCGTCCGTGGCGACGGCCAGCAGGTAGTCGGACGGACCGAGGTTGTTCTGCGCCGCGGTCTCGTTGGCCCAGTCCGCCGCATCCGTCGGGTTGGTGAACCGGTCGACGTAGACCACGAACAGGTCGATCTTGTGGTCGGTGTACAGCTTGTCGGTCGCCGCCTCGATGGTCGACACCTGCGACGTGACCACCCCGGCCTGATCGACAACGTGGCCGGAGCCGAGGTCGACCGGGTCGACAGCGCTCGCCATCGACGCTGTGCCGAGGGCAGAGCCGAACACCAGTCCGATCGCCAGCAGGAATCCGCCACGTACGCGTCGTCGGTGCATCTACTCACTCTCTCGAGTCGGTGGTACCAGCCGAGTCTATTGGGGGCTCGGGAAGACGCGCCAGGGCTCCGCCGCCGCCGTGTGTTTCACCCTGTTACACGCGGGATGCGTCCTCCTCCGCCTCCGAACAGAATGGACGGGACGCACACCAATGGGAGAGGAGCAGGCATGGGCATCCAGGGTCGCTCCCTCGCCGTGGTCGAGGCCACCCGTTTCCGCGGTGACGACCCGGAGTACCACGGCTACGTGCAGCTGCTCGTCGGCGCCGTGATCGCCGAAGCCCAGTCGCAGGGCTGGACCGTGTCGAGGCTCGCCGCCGACGACGGCGTGGATGCGCTCCTCGCCCGCACAGAGACGGCCGACGCCATCGTGGTGATGGGCGGCGAGGACATCGCGCCCCGCTTCTACGGCGGAAGCACCGGATATCCGGGGGAGAGCCGCCACCTCGAGACGGCGGACGAGGCACAGCTCGCGCTGGTGCGCCGCGCCGTCGAGCGGGAGACGCCGCTGCTCGGAATCTGCCGCGGCCTGCAGATCCTCAACGTCGCCTTCGGCGGCACCATCGTGCAGCACCTCGGCGACGACAGCACGCACAGGAACCACGGCGTCCCGATCCGCAAGATCATGGCGTCGCATCCGGTCGCCATCGCCGAGGACAGCCTCACGGCCGACCTGCTCGGCGCGACGTCGGTGGACGTGCAGAGCGCCCACCACCAGGCAGTGGATGCCGTGGGCTCGGGCCTCCGCGTCACCGGCCGCGCGCCCGACGGCCACGTCGAGGCGCTCGAACACGAGACGGCGCCGGTCATCGCGGTGCAGTGGCACCCGGAGGACCCGGGAGCGCCCGCCGGCCAGCTGGCCGCGCTGATCGCGCACCTGTCCGGCGTCCAGTCGGCCGCCGTCGCCGCCGTCGCCTGACCCGGCCCAACCGGCCGGACCAGCCCCAACCGGCCCGAGCCGTCACCCGCCGTCCGGCCCCCACCCCGCCTCGCCGACCAGCGGCACGAACGCCACGGCGCCCAGGTTCGTCGACACGAGCCCGCCGTCGTCGGCCCGCGTGAACGCCGCGAGGTGCTGCGCCCCGCCCGCTCGCCCGATCGGCATCACGATCCTGCCGCCCCGCGCGAGCTGGTCGACCCACGCCCGCGGCACATCCGGGCCGGTCGCCGCCGCGACGATCACGTCGTACGGAGCACCCTCCGGCCAGCCGAGCGTGCCGTCGCCCGTGACCACGTTCACCCGATAGCCCAGAGCTTCGAGGGTCGCCGCCGCGGTGACCGCGAGATCGGGATGCCGTTCGACGCTGACCACGCGGTGCCCGAGCTCCGCCGCGACGGCCGCCGCGTACCCGGAGCCCGTCCCGATGTCGAGCACGGCGTCCTCCGGACCGATCCGCGCTGCTTCCAGCATGAGCGCCACGATGTACGGCTGCGAGATGGTCTGTCCGTCTCCGATCGGCAGGGGATGGTCGTCGTATGCGTATCGCGCCTGCTCGTCCGGCACGAACAGGTGCCGTGGCACACGCCGCATCGCGTCGAGGACCCGCTGGTCCTCGATCCCGCGGGGGACGAGCTGCTGCTCGACCATCCGCCTGCGTTCGTCGGCGAATTCGGTGTTCGTACCGCTATTGAACCACCGCGGGAGCGGCCGCGACAGGCAGTCCGGCCGCCGCCTGACGCGACGCCAGCTGTTCGCGCGCCTTCGCGAGCGCCGCGGCGTCCGCCCCTGCGGCTTCGAGGGCGAGCAGCCCCGCCCCGAGGATCGGCGCCGCCGTCACCAGCCGGATGCGCGCGAGCGGCGCGGTCTCGGAGAGCCCGGTCTCGATCGCGGACAGCAGCCGCGCATCCCGGGCGCCGATCACGCCGCCGCCGAGCACCACCGGCACCGGCCGGTCGAGCAGTTCCAGCCGCCGGAGCGTCGTCGCGGCGAACACCACGATCTCCTCCGCCTGCCGGTCGACGAGCGAGCCTGCCACCGCATCCCCAGCCCGCGCGGCGTCGAACACCGACGGCGCGATCCGGGAGAGGTCGCTGTTCGGGATGCGCTGGAAGTGCAGCGCCTCGATCACGTCGGTGACGCTGTCCAGCCCGTAGACCGCAGGGATGTCCGTGACGAGCCTCGTCGCAGGCCCTCGCCCGTCCACCGCGCGCGCCGCGTGCCAGAGCGCCTGCTCGCCGAGGTGCCAGCCGCCTCCCCAGTCTCCGGACATGATCCCGAGCGACGGGTAGCGCACAACGCGGCCGTCTCCGCGCACGCCGACGCAGTTGATGCCGGTGCCGCAGACCACGGCCACCGCATCCGGTTCGCTCGTGCCCGCGCGCAGCAGCGCGAACAGGTCGTTGTCGACCACCGCGTCCGCCCAGGCGTACCCGGCGATCCCGTCGCGGAACGCGGCGACCTCCGCCGGCAGGTCGAGCCCGGACAGATAGATGTTGGCCGCGGCGATCTGCCGCTGCCCGGTCTGCGCGAGCAGTTCCTCGATCAGGCCGTCGACCAGCGCGGCCGCCTCCGCCATCCCGATGATGTGCGGGCTGGAGGTGGTGCTGCGCGCGCTGGCGATCACGGTTCCGTCGAGGTCGATGGCCACGGCGTCCGTTTTCGACCCTCCGCCGTCGACCGCGATGGCGATCGGCCGCGCGTCGCTCACTTCGCCCACGAGAGGTGGTCCCTGTTCCCGGCGATGAGCAGGTCGGTGAGCTTCTCCGCCTTCTCGTACTGCCCGACGAGGGGATGCGCGAGCATCGCCCGCACCACCCGCTCGCGTCCTCCGTGCACCGCGGCGTCCAGTGCCAGCCGCTCGTAGCCGGCGACATGCGAGACGAGCCCGCGGATGTCGTCCGGCAGCGGCTCGATCGGCAGCGCGGTCACCCCGTTCGCGCCGACCGTGGCCGGCACCTCGATCACGTGGTCGTCCGGCAGGAACGGCAGGGAGCCGTCGTTGCGCAGGTTGACCACCTGGGTGTCGCCGCGGTCGCTCGTGAGCGAGGCGATCAGGTCGACGGCCGCCTCCGAGTAGAAGGCGCCTCCGCGCTTCGCCAGCTGGTCCGGCTTGGTGTCGACGGCCGGGTCGGCGTAGAGCGCGAGCAGTGCGCGCTCGACCTCCTGCACGGCCTCGGCGCGGGTGGGGGAGCCGAGCTGTTCGCGCAGCACCTCGTCGTGCGCGTAGTAGTAGCGGAGGTAGTAGCTGGGGACGTTCCCGAGCATCCGGATGAGGGATGCGGGGAGTTCGATCTCCTCGGACAGCTCGGCCAGGTGCGTGGAGAGGAGGGCGGGGAGCGCATCCCTCGTCCCGGCTTCGTCCGTCACGTATGCCGCGCGCTCCCAGGTGAGGTGGTTCAGCCCGACGTGACCGAGCGTCACCTGCGTGTGGTCGACGCCGAGCAGGTTCGCGAAGCGCCGCTGGAAGCCGATGGCCACGTTGCAGAGCCCGACGGCGCGGTGACCCTCCTGCAGCAGGGCGCGGGTGACGATGCCGACCGGGTTGGTGAAGTCGACGATCCAGGCGTCCGGCTTGGCGTGCGCGCGCACGACGTCGGCGACGCGCAGCACCACCGGCACCGTGCGGAGGGCCTTCGCGAAGCCGCCGGGACCGGTCGTCTCCTGCCCGATGCAGCCGCACTCGTGCGGGAAGGTCTCGTCTCCGTGCCGGGCGTTCTGGCCTCCGACGCGCAACTGGATCAGCACGGCGTCCGCATCGGAGACCCCGGCGACGAGGTCGCTCGTCGGCACGATGCGGCCGGTGTGGCCCGCGGCGCGGAACATCCGTTCGCTCATCCCGCCGACCAGCCGCAGGCGGTCAGGGTCGGTGTCGACGAGCCACAGCTCCTCGATGGGGAGGAGGTCGCGCATCCTGGCGAATCCGTCGATGAGTTCGGGGGTGTAGGTGGAGCCTCCACCGACGACTGCGAGTTTCACTGCTATCCCTTCACGCCTGTGAGTGTGATGCCCTCGACGAAGACGCGTTGGGCGAAGAAGAAGATGAGGACGACGGGGATCGTGACGAGCATCGTCATCGCCATCGTGAGTCCCCAGTCGGTGCCGTGCACCCCGCGGAACGACGCCAGCCCGTATGCCACCGGCCACGCGGCCGGGTTCTCCGACGTGTAGAGCAGCGGGCCGTAGTAGTCGTTCCACGAGTTGAAGAACATGAAGATCGCTGTCGCGGCGATGCCCGGCTTCGCCATCGGAAGCACCACGCGCCAGAGCACGCCGAACTCGCCGTTGCCGTCGATCCTCGCCGCGTCGGCGTACTCGCTCGGGATGGTGAGGAAGAACTGCCGGAGCAGGAAGATCGAGAACGCGTCGCCGAGCAGGTTCGGCAGGATCAACGGCCAGAGCGTGCCGGTCAGGTTGAGCTGCGACCACATCACGTAGATCGGGATGGCCGTGACCTGCGGGGGGAGCAGCATCGCGATGATGATCACCGTGAACAGCGCACCGGAGCCGCGGAACTTGATCTTGGCGAGCGCGTACGCGGCCGGGACGCTCGACACGAGCATGAAGGCCGTGGCGAGGATCGCGTACAGCGCCGAGTTGCCGAACCACTGCAGCAGCGGCACGGTCGTGAACACCTTCACGTAGTTGTCCCACTGGAACGGCTGCGGCCAGAGCGACGCGGTCAGCGTCTGCTCGCTCGACATCAGCGACGTGAGGAACACGAACACGATCGGTGCGGCGAACAGGATGCCGAGCGCGACGAGCACGATGTGCTCGGCGATCCAGGCCAGCACGCGCCTGCTGCGGAGCGACCGCGGGGTCGGGATGCGTCCCTGCCGCTGGGCGGGGGGAGCCTGTGGCTTGGTCAGGGTTGCGGAGGTCATTGTGCGCCTTCCGGGGTGAACGCCTTGAAGCGGCGCAGCAGGAGGATGAGGATGACGGCGGCGACGACGAACAGCAGCACGGCGAGCGCGGACGCGTATCCGAGCTGGTATGTGCCGAAGCCGCGCACGTAGAGCCACTGCGTGTACGTCAGCAGCGAGCCGTCCGGATAGCCGAGGTTGTTGCTGATGCCCTCGCCGATCACCGCTTTGCCGGAGGCGACCCCGGAGGCGACGGCCGCCTCCGTGAAGTACTGGATGGCCGCGATCACACCGGTGACCACCGAGAACAGCAGCACGGGGGCGATGCTCGGCAGCGTGACGTATCGCACCTTCTGCACGCCGTTCGCGCCGTCGAGGGATGCTGCTTCGTACTGCTCCTTGGAGACGTCGAGCAGGGCGGCGAGGAAGATGATCATGATGTCGCCCATCACCCACACGCCGAGGAGCACGAGCGACGGCTTCGACCACGCGGGGTCGTTGAACCAGAGCGGTCCCTGGATGCCGAAGAACTTGAGCACCTGGTTCACCGGTCCCGTTCCCGGGTTGAACAGGAACACGAACGCCACGACGCTCGCCACCGGCGGCACGAGCGCCGGCAGGTAGAACAGCGTCCGCCAGAATCCGGATGCGCGCTTCGCCCGGGCGAGCAGCCCGGCGATCAGCAGCGCGAACGCCACCTTCACCGGCACCCAGATCACGACGAACCAGAGCGTGTTGAGGGTGGCCTGCCAGACGTTCGGGTCCTGGGTGAACAGGTACTGGTAGTTGCGCAGGCCGATCCACTGCGGTGACGACACGAGGTCGAACCGGGTGAACGAGTAGTAGACGGATGCGATCAGCGGGTACACGAAGAAGATCGCGAGGCCGAGCAGGGCCGGCGCGAGCAGCGCCAGCGTGACGAGCTTCCGCTTGGTGCGGGCCCGCGAGGGGCGGACGCGTGCCGCCCGCCCCTCCCGGAGTGCCGTTGTCGTCATCGTTACGGACCGGTCGTCAGCGCGAGCGCGTCGTCGATCTGCTTGTCGACGTTCGTGAGCCCTGCCTGCAGGTCTCCGCCCTGGCTCTGGTACTTGTTCCAGAAGTCCTGGAACGACTGCTGGTATCCGGCGCCGAGCGGGCTGGCCGGGGTGGTGGCGACATTCTTGTCGGACGCGATGTCGAGGAAGGTCTTGTACTGCTCGGAGACCTCGAGCTTCGGCGAGTTCAGCGCGTCCGTGGTGGTCGGCACGTTCTTGAGCCCGTTGGCGAGCTTGACGACGGCATCCGTGTCCGTGGTCAGGTACTTCAGCAGCGCCCAGGCGAGCTCCGGGTTCTTGGAGCCCTTCGAGATGCCGATGATGTTGCCTGTCATGTATCCGCCGCCGTACAGCTCGGTGTGGTCGTCCGCCGTCGGGAACGGCGCTGTGCCGTAGTCGAGGTTCTTCGCCTGGTCGGCGATGAAGGCGGTGCGGTACTCGCCGTCCATGTTCATGGCGACCTGGCCGGTCTGGAACGCGTTGTCGGCGGAGAACTCCTGGCCGAGGCCGGAGGTGTACGTGTTCAGCTTGTCCCAGCCGATCTTGTCGACGTAGGCCTTCTGCCACTCCATCAGCTCGGTCCAGCCCTGGCTCGACGAGATCGCGCTCTTTCCGTCCGGCTTCAGCCACTCGGCTCCTGCAGCTGGACCGTAGTGCGCCGCCGCGTTCTCGTACCAGCCCATCGTCGGGTTGAACCCGAGGGTCTTGATCGAGCCGTCCGGGTTGAACGTGGTCAGCTTCTCCGCCATCGACTCCAGCTCGGACAGCGTCTTGGGCGGTGCGGTGAACCCGGCCGCGGACAGCAGTGCCTTGTTGTAGTAGAGGCCGTAGACGTCGGCCAGCATGGGCATCGCGCAGCGGGTGCCCTTGAACTCGGTGTACGACTTCACGGTGGGGGAGAACTGGCTCATGTCCACCCCGTCGCGCTTGATCACCGTGTTGAGGCTGCGGAACGCGCCGTTGGAGCAGAAGTTGCCGACGATGTCGGTGGAGTACGAGAGCCCGACGTCCACCTTGCTTCCGGTGGCGATGGCCTTCTGCAGCTTCTCGTCGTCCTGGCCGGAGTGCACCTCGACCTTGACCTTCGGGTTCTTCTTCTCGAAGTCGTCGACCACCGACTGGATGACCTTCGCCTCCCTGTCGGAGAAGAAGTGCCAGAACGAGACGGTGCCGGACAGTTGTTTCGGGGTGCTCGCGTCGAAGGAGGCGCTGCTGCCGCCGCCGGAGCATCCGGCGAGGGTCAGAGCCGCCGCCGCGGCGACCGCGACGGTGGCGATGATGTGACGTTGACGGTGTTTCACGGGTGGTTCCTCACTGATTCCAGTTCGTGATGCGTGCAATGGACGGGTGGTGCTGTGTTACGCGGAGATCCTCGAGACTTCGGCGAAGAGGGCGTTGCGCACCTCGGCGAGCAGGTGCTCTCGTGCGCCTCTGAGCACGGGATGGGCGGGGACGCCGGTTGCGACGACGGCGGACGACCCCCAGGATGCGCGGAGCTCCGCGCTCACGAGCTCGGCGAGCCTGTCGCCGCCCGCGCGTCCTGTCGGCCCTCCGAGCACGACGAGTTCCGGGTCGAGCAGGGCGAGGACGGGGACGACCCCGACGGCGATGCGCGGCGCGAGTTCGGCGAGCAGCGCATCCCGGGCCGGCGAGCCGGGGATGGCCTCGACGGCGGCGGTGTAGTCGGCGGCGTGGATGCCGTGGCGCTCGGCCAGACGCGCGACGGTCGGGCCGCCGATCAGGTCTTGCAGGTCGTGGGCGTCCTGGTCGAGTTCGGCGGCGCTGCGGGGGATCGGCAGATAGCCGATCTCGCCAGCGCCTCCCGACGCACCCCGGTGGACAGAGCCGCCCTGGTCGACGGAGAGGCCGAGGCCGTCTCCCATCCAGAGCAGCGCGAAGCCGCCGGTGTCACGCCCGACGCCGTCCGTGCGCTCGGCGATGGCGGCGAGGTTGACGTCGTTGTCGATGTGCACGGAGATGCCGAGAGCGTCTTCGAGGTGCGCGGTGATGCCCTGCATCGGCCAGCCGGGGAGCGTTTCGATGAACGTGAGCTCGTCGGTGCGGGGGTCGAGGGCGCCCTGCACGCCGACGCAGACGGCGCTGACCCTGTCGCTCGCGACGCCCGCCGCCTCGCACGCGCCGTCGATTGCGGCGCGCACGTCGGACTCCGGCGTGCGGTCAGGATCGGTCACCCGCAGGGGAGTGGCGGCGATGGGATGCTCCGTGCCGCTCGCGTCGACGACGGTGGAGCGGATCGTGGTCGCGTCGATGTCGACGGCGACGCCGAGCACCCGGTCGGTGCGTACGGCGTAGCTGGCCGCGTTCGGGCCGCGGCCACCTGACACCTCGCCCACCGCGTGGATGAGCCCGGCGGTTTCGAGCCGGGAGACCATCTGGGCCGCAGTCGGCTTGGAGAGGCCGGAGAGCTCGCCGATCCTGTTGCGGGTGAGCACCCCGTGCTCGAGCAGCAGGGACAGGGCTGTGCGGTCATTGGTCTCGCGGAGCCAGGAGGGGGTTCCCGGTACTGGTCTGGTGGCCATCGCGCACATCCCTTCGTTGGAACAATCGTGCGTGGTGAATGTATCAGGAAAGTTTCTTAATAGTAAAGAGGCTGTTTCGATGTCGGGGGATGCGGGCACAATCGGACGCACGTATCGCGACGAGGGGAGCACGCCATGACCGCACGACCGACGCCCGTCGACCCGCCGGGCCTGCACGCCAGTCCGGCGTTCGCCCAGGGGATGCTCGTGGAGCAGGGGCGCACGCTCTACGTCGGCGGGCAGAACGGCACGGACGCAGAGGGAGCACTGCTCGACGGCCTGCAGGCGCAGACCGAGCAGGCGCTACGGAACGTCCTCGCCGTGCTCGCCGAGGCAGGCAGCGGCCCCGAGTACGTGGCCAAGCTCACCATCTATCTCGCGGTGGGCGTCGACCCCGGCGAGGCGTACGCGGCCACCGGCGCCGTGTGGGGAGCGCACCGCACAGCGGTGACAGTGCTCTCCGTCACCCCGGCACGCGCGGGCGCGCTCGTCGAGATCGAAGCGGTGGCCGCCGTTCCCGACTGATCCTGCTCTACCCGAAGGCGCGCGCGTGCTCAACCAGCCGGTCGAACGCGGTGTCGAGGTCCGGATCGAGACGCTGACGGGACGGATCGGCGAGGAACCACTCGACGATCTCGCCTGCACCCTTCGCGAACGGCACCGTCGCGCGGAACTCGGGCACGAGCGCCTTCACCTTGCTGTTGTCGAACACCATCGAGTTGGCCTTGTCGCCGATCAGACCGGGGCCGAGCTCCGGCACCACGGCCGCGATGGACTCGCTGGCGACGTGCACCAGCTCCGCCTCGACCCCCAGGCCCTCCGCGAGGTAGGAGTAGATCTCGTTCCAGGTCGGCGCCTCGTCCGAGGTGATGTGGAACGCCTCTCCGACCGCTTCCGGGCGACCGAGCAGGCCGACGTACGCGACGGCGAAGTCGGTGTTGTGCGTGATGGTCCAGAGGCTCGACCCGTCGCCGTGCACCACGACGGGGGCGCCGCGGCGCATCCTGGCCAGGTCGGTCCAGTGCCCGCTCGTCGGGATCATCGTGCGGTCGTAGGTGTGCGACGGGCGCACGATCGTGATCGGGAACGCCCGCTCGCGGTACGCCTCGACGAGCAGGTCCTCGCAGGCGATCTTGTCGCGGGAGTACTGCCAGAACGGGTTGCGCAGGGGTGTCGACTCCGTCACCGGAAGGCGGGACGGCGGCGTCTGGTACGCCGAGGCCGAGCTGATGAACACGTACTGCCCGACCCGGCCCTCGAACAGCCGGAAATCGGTCTGGATGTGCTCAGGCGTGAAGGCCAGGAACTCCGACACCACGTCGAAGCTGCGCTCGCCGAGCACCGCGTGCACGCTCTCCGGCTCCCGGATGTCCGCGTGCAGCACCTCCACCCCGTCCGGGAGCGGCCGGATGCTCGAATTGCCGCGATTGATGACGGTCACCTCGTGTCCCGCCTCGAGAGATCTGGCGACGCAGGCCGAGCTGATGACCCCCGTGCCGCCGATGAAAAGTGACCGTGTCGCTGCCATGCGTACTCCTTCGTCGTCGACTTCCCCCGATGCATCAGCGTAGCCCGCGCGTACACTCCGGGGCACACCCGATCCCCGATAAGGAGCCCCCGTGTTCGTCCTGCGTTCCTGGCCAGGTCTCGCCGTCGCCTGCGTGGTGGCCGTCCTGGCCGCCATCGTGATCACCGCCATCGTCGGCGCCGTCTTCCGCACCATCGCGCGGCGCAGGGCGTGGGCGGCCCTGCTGATCACGCGGGCGCGCATCCCGTTCCGGATCCTCCTGATGGTGATCGTGCTCTGGATCGCCGTCGCCATCACCCTGCCGCGGGACGTGCCGGCCGGATGGCGTGACGCCGTCCAGCACACCTTCCTCATCCTCACCATCGCCGCCGGCGTCTGGTTCGCAGCCGCCCTCGCCGTCTATGTGGAGGATCTCGGCCTCGCCCGCTACCGGCTGGATGTGCCGGACAACCGCTACGCGCGCAAGGTGCGCACCCAGGTGCTCATCGTGCGGCGGCTGACCATCGTCGCGGCGGTCGTGATCGGCCTCGGCGCGATCCTGCTGACCTTCCCCGCCCTGCAGGCGGCCGGCGCGAGCATCCTGGCCTCCGCCGGTGTCATCGGCATCATCGCCGGTGTCGCGGCCCAGTCGACGCTCGGCAATCTGTTCGCCGGGCTCCAGCTGGCGTTCAGCGACGCCATCCGGATCGACGACGTGGTGGTGGTCGAACAGCAGTGGGGCACGATCGAGGAGATCACCCTCACCTACGTGGTCGTGCACATCTGGGACGACCGCCGCCTCGTGCTTCCGTCCAGCTACTTCACCACCAAGCCGTTCGAGAACTGGACGAGGCAGCACAGCGAACTGCTCGGCTCCGTCGAGTTCGACCTCGACTGGCGGGTCTCGCCGGGAGGGATGCGCTCGGAGCTCAACCGCGTGCTCGCCTCGACGGACCTCTGGGACGGCCGCACCGGCGTGCTGCAGGTGACGGATGCGGTCTCCGGCTGGGTGCGCGTGCGCGTGTTGGTGACGGCACGGGATGCCCCCACCCTGTTCGACCTGCGCTGCCTGGTGCGCGAACGCCTGATCGACTGGATGCAGCGGTACAGCACCGCATCCCTCCCGCGCACGCGGGTGGAGATGGTGGAGGCGCCCGACCAGCTCACGCCGCCTCCGCGCGCCAGGGCGCAGCAGGAGGCCGGCCTGTTCAGCGGCACCCCGGAGGGTGAGCAGAGGGCCGCGCAGTTCACCGAGTCCATCCCGATCGTCCGTGACGACGAACCGGATGGGGTCGACGAGCCCGACCCCCGGTGACGGCGCGGCCCCGCCGCGCGACTTCGCTGCTCAGCTCACCGCATCCACTGCCGCCAGGATCGCGTCGATCGCGGCCTGGGGATGCGACACCATCGAGACGTGCGAGGCCGCAACCTCGGTGATCGTGGAGCCCGCCCGCTCCGCCATGCTGCGCTGCGTCGCGGGCGGGATCACCTTGTCCTCCGTGCCGATGACCGTCCAGGAGGGCAGGGTGCGCCAGGCGGGGGCGCCCATCGGCGTGGTGTTCGCCGCGAACGTGATCGGGCGCTGGCCGGCGGCGATGAGCAGCCGGTCGGCCTCCGGGAGGTCCTGCGCGAACGCCGTGTGCACGGTCGCCGGCTTCAGGAACGCCTCCGCGTCGCCCTCCGGCGCTCCCGGGTAGCCGGCGACGTCGAACACCGTCGACGGGTCCGGAACGTCGAACGCCGATCCGGAGCCGCCCAGGATCGAGAACACCGTCTCGCCCTCCTCCGGGATGAAGGCGTCCACGTAGACGAGCGCCTTGACGTCCCCGCCGCCGAGCCCGGCCCCGCTGATCACGGCGCCTCCGTACGAGTGGCCGACGAGCACGACGGGACCGCTGGTGCGCTGCGCGACGAACGAGGCGACGTACGCCGAATCGCTGATGGGGTTGCGGAGCAGGTTGGTGGGGGCGAGCACCTCGAAGCCCTGCTGCTGCAGGGCACCGGCGACGGCGTTCCAGCTGGAGGCGTCTGCCCAGGCTCCGTGGACGAGGACGATGGTGGGTTTCGCGGACATGGAAGTTCCTTCGTTCGTGCCGGTCCGCGGCCGCTCCCATCGGGGTACCGCGTGCTCAGCGGTGGGTGTGGTGGTGATGGAACGTGCACAGACTAGACCGGCCGGGTGAACGAGCGGAAGGGGCGTCAGCGGGGGAGAGACGCCTGGTCAGGCTCTGGGTCAGGCCCTGGGTCGCCCTCCACGTCGCCGCCGCGCAGGGAGGCGATCATGCTCTGCAGGCTGCGGAACGCGTCAGCCTGCTCCGTCGCCGTCATGCCGCCCAGCATCCTGAGCTCGACGGAGCGGACGGCCGCCGTCGCCTTCTCCAGCTCGCGCCGCCCGCGCGCCGTGAGCCGCGCGGGGAGGGCCTTGCCGACGGGCGCCTCGGCGGGCCGGGTGACGACGCCGTCGCGTTCCAGGGACTGGAGCAGCACGTTCATCGTCTGCCTGGTGACGAACGCGCCGCGGGCGAGTTCGGAGTTCGACAGTCCCGGCCGCTGCGCGAGCAGTTCCAGGCAGGAGTAGTGCGTCACGCTCATCCCGAGGGGACGAAGCACGTCCTCCATCGCGGATCGCAGCGCGCTCGACGCCTCTTTCAGCAGATAGCCCAGTGACGTCTCCAGGTCGACGCCGACACCGTCTTGACTCATGTCAGTAGTCTGACATAGAGTCAGCCATGTCAGAAAACTGACACGAAAAGAAGGAACACACCATGCCAGCCATCGGCCCAGACTTCATCTCCATCCAGGTGCGCGACCTCGACGCATCCCAGGCGTTCTACGAGCAGTACCTCGGGCTCGTCCGCTCCCCGGCCGGCCCTCCGCACGCCGTCGTCTTCGACACGAAGCCGATCGCGTTCGCGCTCAGGGACATCGTGGAAGGCACCGACCTGGCGTCCGTCTCGCAGCCGGGCATCGGCGTCGCGCTCTGGCTCCACGCCACCGACGTCCAGGACATCCACGACGCCCTGGTCGCAGACGGCCGCACGATCGTCTCCGCGCCCATCGACGGCCCGTTCGGCCGCACCTTCACCTTCGCCGACCCGGACGGCTACCAGGTCACCCTGCACGACCGCGCCTGATCGGTCATTGCCAGGGAACACACAGTTTCAGCGGGACCAACCGTCCGCCTCGCCGTGTTCTATCCACTGACGGCCCAGCAGCCAGCTGCGCCGGAATCCCGTCGAGGAGGATCACGTGTCACACGATTACCGCAAGACCCAGGATGCAGTCTCCCGCCTGACCCCCGAGCAGTACGCCGTCACGCAGCGCGAGGCCACGGAGCCGGCGTTCCGTAACGAGTTCTGGGACAACAAGGAGGCGGGTCTCTACGTCGACATCGTCTCCGGAGAGCCGCTGTTCGCCTCGGTGAACAAGTACGACAGCCGGTCGGGCTGGCCGAGCTTCACCGTGCCCGTCGACCCGGCCAACATCGTCGAGAAGCGCGACAGGACGTTCGGGATGGTGCGCACCGAGGTCCGTTCGGCCCACGGGGACAGCCACCTCGGCCACCTGTTCGACGACGGCCCCGCCGAGGCGGGAGGGATGCGATACTGCATCAACTCCGCCGCCCTCCGTTTCATCCCGCTCGCCGACCTCGACACCGAGGGCTACGGCGACTATCGTCACCTGTTCGAGAATGAGGAGGTCACCCGATGACCGACGCAACACCCACCACCCCCGCCACTCCCGCCACGGAGAAGGCCATCCTCGCCGGTGGCTGTTTCTGGGGCATGGAGGACCTGATCCGCAAGCGCCCCGGCGTGCTCGACACCCGTGTCGGCTACACAGGAGGCGACGTGCCGAACGCCACATACCGCAACCACGGCAGCCACGCCGAGGCGATCGAGATCGTCTTCGACCCGTCGAAGGTCAGCTACCGCGACCTGCTGGAGTTCTTCTTCCAGATCCACGACCCGTCGACCAAGAACCGCCAGGGCAACGACGTGGGCACCAGCTACCGCTCCGCGATCTTCTACGAGACCGACGAGCAGCGCCGCGTGGCGGAGGACACCATCGCCGACGTCGACGCCTCGGGACTCTGGCCGGGCCCCGTGGTCACCGAGCTGTCGCCCGCCGGCCCGTTCTGGGAGGCGGAGCCCGAGCACCAGGACTACCTGGAGCGCATCCCGTGGGGCTACACCTGCCACTACGTGCGCCCCGGCTGGAAGCTCCCGCGCCGCGAGGAGGTCGCTTCGTAGCGGCACCCGTTCCGGAAACACACGAGAGGCCGTCCCGTTTGGGGCGGCCTCTCGTCGTATCTGGTGCCCCCAGTAGGATTTGAACCTACGGCCTTCTGCTCCGGAGGCAGACGCTCTATCCCCTGAGCTATGGGGGCCAGGGTGCATCCAGGCTAGCATCCCGCGGGACGCACCTTTCGCACGTCCGGTGTGGGCTACTTCGGCAGGTTGGCGAGCACCGATTCCATCAGGGGGGCTGCGTCGCCCGGCTCGAAGAAGGCTGCGGAGTCGGAGACGATCCAGTATGCGCCGCGGAAGACCTGCACCTGACCAGGGGTTTCCTGCTTGAAGTATCCCTCGACCTCCGGGGGAACGCCGTAGGTGGGCACCGGGGTCGCTGCGGTGACCGCCGCGTTCTTCAGGCCTTCGAGGGCGCTCGCCGGCGGCTGGGCGACCGCGATCTCGATCACGTCGCCGCTGGTCTGGTTGAGCCAGGCGCAGGTGACGCCCTTCCAGTCGGCGACCTGCTTCTCCAGGCTGCCGTCCTTGGGCTGGTAGCCGGGGTCCGTGCCGAAGTTGGGGTTGTATGCGTACGCCTGGTCCGGTGTGACGATCTGGTCGCAGGTGAGGGTGACGGGGGTGGGC
>NZ_NCSR01000025.1:0-58322 GCF_002105485.1 Leifsonia sp. NCR5 | reverse complement strand
GGCGCCCACACCCGTCCCTTCCCCGCCTGACCCCCCTGTGCGTCCGATGACGGGCGCACTCACACCAAGGAGAGAACACATGCAACGACCTTCACACCGGTGGCTCGCTGGCGGCGCCGTCGCCGTCGCGACCGCCCTCGCCCTCACCGCCTGCGGCTCCGGCTTCAGCGGCGGGAGCGGAGACGACTCGTCCGGCAAGCTCACGTCGTCCGACAAGGCGCTGACCGTCATGATCGGCTCGTCGGGAGACGCCGAGACCGCCGCGGTCAAGTCCGCGGTCGCCGACTGGTCGAAGAGCGACGGCACCAAGGCGTCCGTCGTCGCGGCGAGCGACCTCAACCAGCAGCTGTCCCAGGGCTTCGCGGCGAAGAAGCCCGCCGACGTCTTCTACCTGTCGACGGATGCGCTGGCCGGGTACGCCTCCAACGGCTCGCTGCTCGCATACGGAGACCAGCTCTCCAACAAGAGCGACTTCTACCCGAGCCTGGTGAAGTCGTTCACCTACGACGGCAAGTTCTACTGCGCGCCGAAGGACTTCTCCACGCTGCAGCTGATCATCAACACCGACATGTGGTCGGCCGCCGGCCTCACCGACAGTGACATCCCGAAGACGTGGGACCAGCTGCAGGCCGTCTCCAAGAAGCTCACCGGCGCCGGCCACGTCGGCCTCGGCATCTCCGGCGAGTACGCGCGCATCGGGTCGTTCATGACCCAGGCGGGCGGCAACCTGATGAACGACGACAGCACCAAGGCCACCGCCAACAGCGACGCCAACGTCAAGGCGCTCGACTACGTCAAGACGCTGCTCAACGACGGCGACCTCAAGTACGCGAAGGACCTCGGAGCCGGCTGGGGCGGCGAGGCGTTCGGCAAGGGCCTGGCCGCGATGACCATCGAGGGCAACTGGATCACCGGCGCGCTCTCGTCCGACTTCCCGAACATCAAGTACAAGGTCGTCGAGCTGCCGAAGGGCCCGGCCGGCAACGGCACCCTGCAGTTCACCAACTGCTGGGGCATCGCAGCCGACAGCCCCAACCAGGCGGCGGCGCTGAAGCTCGTCGAGAAGCTGACCAGCAAGGACGACCAGCTCGCCTTCTCCAAGGCGTTCGGCCCGATGCCGTCGATCAAGTCGGCCGCCGACGAGTGGAAGTCGCAGAACCCGGACCTCGTCCCGTTCCTGAACGCCGCCGACTACGCCAAGGGCGTTCCGACGGCCAAGGGAGCAGCCGACGTCGTCACCGACCTCAACAGCAAGCTCGAATCGCTGTCGACCGGTGACCCGAAGGCGATCCTGGATGCGACGCAGAAGAACCTCGAAGCCCTCCTGAAGTAGCCGAGTAGCCGAGAGCCAAGCACAATGTCGCAAACCACGAGTCGGTCTCGCCGTTCCGGAATCCGGCGCGGCGAGGCCGCCTCGGGGTGGTTGTTCACCGCCCCGGTCATCCTCCTCCTCGGGGTCTTCCTCGTCGTCCCCGTGCTCATGGCACTGTGGGTGAGCTTCTCCGACTGGGGAGGCCGGGGCAGCCCCTTCTCTTCCGGGGTCCACTTCGTGGGCTTCGAGAACTACCAGGCGATCCTCTCCGGCGGTGGACTGGCCGAGCAGGACTTCGGCATGTCGCTCAAGAACAACGCCTGGTACGTGGCGCTGGTGGTCCCCATCCAGACCGCCGTCGCCCTCGGGCTGGCCGTGCTGGTCAACCGGGCGATCCTGCGCGGGCGCGGCTTCTTCCGCACCGCCTTCTACTTCCCGTCCGTGACCAGCTCGGTCGCGATCACGGTGCTCTGGCTGTTCCTGTTCAGCACGACGGGCGCCGTGAACAAGGTGCTCTCCTGGGTCGGCATCAACGGACCCAACTGGTTCAACGATCCAGACGGCATCGTGCACAACTTCCTCGGGCTGTTCGGCGTGAAGCAGGGGCCGAGCGCTCTCACCCAGAACACCCTGCTCGGCGTCTCCTGGTGGGACTGGCTCGGCGGTCCGTCCGTCGCGATGAGCGCGTTCGTCATCATGGCCGTCTTCACCACGAGCGGCACGTTCATGCTGCTGTTCATCGCCGCGCTGCAGAACCTCGGCGGCGACATCACGGAGGCGGCGATGATGGACGGCGCGAACGGCTGGCAGCGGTTCTGGCGCATCACGCTCCCGCAGCTCCGCCCGACGCTGTTCACGGTGCTCACCCTCGGGCTGATCGGGTGCTGGCAGGTCTTCGACGCCATCTACACCGGCACGCGAGGCGCGCCGGGCAAGACGACGCTGACGCCGGCGTACCTCTCATACAAGAGCTCGTTCGTCGACCAGGACTGGGGACAGGGCGCCGCCATCGCGTTCATCCTGTTCGTCATCATCGTGGTCTTCACCATCTTCCAGCGCTGGGTGCTGCGCGAACGCACCGTGTCCAAGCGCCGGATGCGGTTGTACCAGCCGGCCGTGACGGCGGCGTCACAGCCTGCGCAGTCAGCAGACAGCAGTGCAGACAGCAGAGGAGTCCGCCGATGACCGCCGGGACCACCACCTCCGATGCCGCGAACACGATCGCCGTCGGCACCCTCGCGAACGCGCAGCCCCCGCTCCGCCCTCAGCGGCAGCGGTCCACCGGCTCCGTCGTCGCGTCGTCGATCACGTACGCGATCCTCGTGGTCATCGCCGTCATCTACATCGCGCCGTTCCTCATCCAGCTGGCCACCTCGTTCAAGACGGACGCGGATGCGACGGCCAACCCGGTGTCCCTGATCCCGGAGACCTGGACGACCGCCGCGTACACGAAGCTCTTCCTCAACTCCGACTTCCCCACCTGGTTCAAGAACTCGATCATCGTCACCGTGTTCGTCACGGCGGGGCGCGTGTTCTTCAACTCGCTGGCCGGCTACGCGCTCGCGCGCCTGCACTTCCGGGGCCGCGGCGTGGTGTTCGCCGGGCTCGTGGCCGTGATGTCCGTGCCGGTCGTCGTGCTGCTCATCCCGAAGTTCCTGGTCATCAACCAGCTCGGGATCTACGACTCGTACGCGGGCATGATCATCCCGCTGCTGACGGATGCGGCCGGGGTGTTCATCATGAAGAACTTCTTCGAGTCCATCCCGGCGAGCGTCGAGGAGCAGGCGCGCATCGACGGCGCCGGCACCTTCCGGGTGTTCTGGTCGATCGTGCTTCCGATGGCGAGGCCGGCACTCATCACCATCGTCATCCTGTCGTTCCAGGGGTCGTGGAACGAACTCGCGCACTTCATCGTCTCCACCCAGGATCCGTCGCTGACCACGCTGACCAAGGGCGTCGCCGGGCTGGCGAGCGGGCAGCTGAGCCAGGGCAGCCAGTACCCGATCAAACTCGCGGCGGCGGCGATCATGACCATCCCGGTTGCCGTGCTGTTCTTCATCTTCCAGCGGCGCATCATGAACACCAGCGAAGGGGCGGTGAAGGAGTGACCGCCGCAGCGCCCACCATCGTCGCCACCTGCGGCGGTCTCACCCCCGGCACCTGGACCGACGCGGTCTACGGCCCGCTGATCGAGCACGCCGTGTCGCTCGCCCGGGTCTCCGGCCGCCGTCCGCGGGTCACGCACGTCAACACGGCGGGCGGAGATCAGCGCCAGATCGAGGGCACCGAACTCGAAGCCGCGCGTCTCGCGGGGGTCGACGCCGTGCATCTGCGGCTGTTCCCCCACCCGAACGTGGAGGACGTGCGCGCGCACCTCCTGTCTCAGGATGTGGTCTGGGTGAGCGGAGGCAGCCTGGTCAACCTTCTGGCCGTGTGGCGCGCCCACGGACTGGATGCGGTCTTCCGCGAAGCCTGGGAGGCCGGCGTCGTGCTCGCAGGAGGGTCGGCGGGTGCGCTCTGCTGGCACAGCGGAGGGACGACGTCGTCGTTCGGCCCGCAGATCGGCGCCGTTCCCGACGGGCTCGGCCTGCTGCCCGGCTCCCTCGGCGTCCACTACGACTCCGACCCGAACCGCAGGGTCGCCCACCGCGCGGCGGTCGCCGCCGGGATCCTGCCGGACGGCTACGCGCTCGACGAGGGGGTCGGCCTCGTCTACGAGGGCACCCGCCTCGTCGAGGTGATCGCCGAACAGCCCGGCCGCTTCGCCTGGCGCGTCGAGCGCGACATGGCGAGCGCCGACCCGTCCTCACCCGGCGTCCGCGAGAGCAGGATCGTGCCGCGCACACTCACTTCGACCAGACCATCAGACAACCCCCACTCCGAGGAGGCGTGAACGCCACGATGACCCAGCCGCTCCAACCCCTACTGCACGACAGTGTCGTGGTGCTCACCGCGCCCAGCCAGGCGTGGTCCACAGCAGACGGCACCGTCGACGGCCGGGGCATCCACGGCTTCTACCACTCGGACCTGCGGGTCCTCGGCGGAATCGGGCTCACCATCGACGGCGCGACGCCGGAGCACATCGCCACGGGCTCCCCCGACGCGGCGACGGCCGTGTTCACCTCCCTCGCCCGCGGCATCGACGACCACACCGCCGACCCCCGCGTGCGCATCGACCGCACCAGGAGGGTCGACGCCGGTTCCCTGGCGGAGTCGATCACCGTCAGCAATGCGCTGTCCACGGCCGTCCAGCCCACCGTCGAGGTGTCGCTGCTCGCAGACTTCAGCCCGATGCAGGTGGTGAAGGCCGGACTGAACGGCAGCGAGCATCCCCTGGTCGCGACGGCGACGGCGGACGGCGTGACGTTCGCATCCGGAGTGGTCGCCGCCACGGTGGTCGCGCCGGCTGCCGCCATCTCAGTCGGTGACGGCGCGGTGGACGACCCCTCCGCGACGCTGACCTGGACCGCCGAGATCCCCGCGCACAGCGCCGTCACCTTCGCCTGGCGCATCGAGGTCGACGACCCGACGGCCGTGGTCGCCGGGGCGGAGCCGTCGCAGGACTGGGCATCGTTCACCGCCGCGACGGGCGACTCCCGCCTCGCCGCCTGGCTGCACCGCGCGCTCGGCGATCTGCAGGCGCTGCGCATGTCCACCACCGACCGCCCGGAGGACGTCTTCCTCGCGGCGGGCGCCCCCTGGTTCTTCACGCTGTTCGGCCGCGACTCCCTCTGGGCGGCCAGGATGCTCCTGCCGCTCGGCACCGACATCGCCGCCTCCACGCTGCGCGTGCTCGCCGCGATGCAGGGCACCGAGACCGTGAACGCCACCGCGGAGCAGCCGGGCAAGATCATGCACGAGCTCCGCCCTGCTGCGCTGACCATCCCCGGCGAGGGCGTCGTGCTGCCCCCGCTCTACTACGGCACCGTGGATGCGACGGCCCTCTGGGTCACGCTGCTGCACGACGCGTGGACCTGGGGCATGCCCGCCGCAGAGGTGGAAGCCCTGCTGCCCCACCTGGAGGCCGCCCTCGCGTGGATGCGCGACTACGGCGACAGCGACGGAGACGGCTTCCTCGAATACGTCGACACCACCGGCCACGGCCTCGCCAACCAGGGCTGGAAGGATTCGGGCGACTCCATCCAGTGGATGGACGGCACCCTCGCCGACGGACCCATCGCGCTCTGCGAGGTGCAGGGATACGCCTACGAGGCGGCCGTGGGCGGCGCGGAGCTGCTCGAGGCGTTCGGCCGCTCCGGCGCCGACGAGTGGCGCACCTGGGCCGCCGAGCTCAAAGAGCGCTTCGCCGCGTCCTTCTGGATCGACGACCCCGACGGCGCATACCCGGCGATCGCCCTCGACAGCGCCAAGCGCAAGGTCGACACCGTCACCAGCAACATCGGGCACCTTCTCGGCACGGGCATCCTCACCCCGGACCAGGCCGCACTGGTGGCCCGCCGTCTGGCCTCCCCCGAGCTGAACTCGGGCTACGGGCTGCGCACCATGTCGTCGGCGTCCGGGGGATACTGGCCGCTGAGCTACCACGGCGGCTCGGTGTGGGCGCACGACACGGCCATCGTCATCACCGGACTCGCCCGCGAGGGCCACACGGCCGAGGCGGAGGCGCTCGCGAGCGGCCTGCTCGCCGCCGCGGAGGGCTTCGGCTACCGGATGCCCGAGCTGCACTCCGGCGACCCGGCGACGCTGACCGCGACCCCCATCCCGTACCCCGCCGCGTGCCGTCCGCAGGCCTGGTCGGCAGCGGCGGCGGTCGCCGTGCTCGGAGCGCGGCTCGGCCTCCGCGCCGACGCGCGCGCCGGAACCCTCTCGGTCTCCCCAGCGCCCGGCGTGGGCACCATCGAGGTCTCCGGGCTCCGGTTCGCCGGGGAACCGGTGAGCATCGCGGTCGACGACGCCGGGGTGGTCATGCGGAGCTGAGGGGCTGAGCAGGCTGAGCAGCTGAGCGCTGCTGTGGGAGCCTCCGGGGGGCTCCTACAGCTGCGCCATGATCTGCCTGGCGATCACGCGCCCTGCACGGTTCGCGCCGATGGTGCTCGCCTGCGGGCCGTATCCGGCCAGGAAGATGCGCGGGTCCTGCCACGACGCACCCGATGCGACGGTCAGCCCTCCGGACTTCTCGCGCAGCCGCAGCGGCGCCAGGTGACGCAGCTCCGGGCGGAAGCCGGTGGCCCAGATGATCGCGTCCGCGCGCGTGAAGGAGCCGTCGCCCCAGCGCACGCCGTCCCGCTCGATGGCGGCGAACATCGGCCGCTCGACGAGCAGCCCGCGCGAGATCCCGGAGGCGATGCGCCTGGTGCGAGGGACGCCCGTGCCGCTCACGATGCTGGGCAGCGCCCCGCCTGCGCGGGCGGCAGCATCCTGTGCGGCCACCGCCGCGACGCCGCCCTCGATGGTCAGCTCGGACTCGTCCTTGAACTCGACCGGCCTGCGGGTGGCCCAGACGACCGCATCCGCCACGTTCTCGAGCTCCAGCAGGAACCCGATCGCCGACGTCCCCCCTCCGACCACCACCACGGACAGCCCGGCGAACTCCTCGGCCGCCAGATAGCCCGAGGTGTGCACGTGCCGCCCGGCGAACGCGTTCATCCCCGGGTAGTACGGCACGAACGGCGCGCCCCAGGTGCCGGATGCGTTGACCACCATCCGTGTCGCCGTCTCGCCGCGGGTGTGCTGCACGATCAGGTCTGCCCCGCGGTCGAACACGCTCGTCACGGTGACGGGACGCTGGACGTCCAGCCCGAAATGCTCCTCGTATCGGCGGTAGTAGCCGGCGACGATGTCTTTGGCAGGGAGCGACCTGTCCGCGGTCTCGAAGCTGATGCCGAGCTCGGCCATCCCCGGCAGATCGTTGACGTGGTGAGCGCTGCCGAGCTTCAGTGCATCCCAGCGGTGCTGCCACGCTCCGCCCGTGGACGGACCGCGGTCGTAGACGATGAAATCGGTGCCGGGAGTCAGCTCGAACCGGCGAAGATAGTAGGCGACAGCGAGACCTGCCTGGCCTGCGCCGATGATCGCCACCTGAGTGTCGGTCCTCGTCGTTGTCACGCGCCCATCCCATCATGTCTCGCTGTGCGCGAACTAAGGGCCACTCAGGTCCTACATGCTAAACTAGACGCTAGTTTTCACGTTCATGTTCGGATTCCCGGGTGGCTCATCTCCTACCCGGCCTGGCACCGTAAGGGGGTCACGCATGGGGCGCGGCCGTCAAAAGGCAAAGCACACCAAGATCGCGCGCGAGTTGAAGTCATTCAGCCCGAACGTGAACTACGACGCGCTCGAACGTGAGCTGACGGGACACTCTCACAACGACGAGCAGTACGAGAAGTGGGCGGACTACGAGCCCGAGGGCTACAAGGACGACTACGAAGACGAGGAAACGCCGAAGCGCGCCTGACGGCCCCCGCGGATGTCGTGCATCACGGCCGGCTCCCGCACCTCACAACCACCCCTGTGCGGCCGCGATCGTCGCCGCTTCCGAGCGGTTTCGCGCGCCCGTCTTCCCGATCGCGTTCGACAGGTGATTGCGCACCGTTCCCTCGCTGAGGTGCAGTTCCCGCGCGATATCGGTGACGCTCCCTCCCCGGGCGGCCACGGACAGCACCTCCGTCTCGCGCGGCGTGAGCGGCGACGTCCCCGACGCCAGCGACTCCGCTGCCAGCGTCGGATCGACCACCCGCAACCCCTGAGCCACCCGCCGCACCGCGTCGGCCAGCTGCCCGGACGGCGTGTCCTTCACCACGAAACCGGATGCGCCCGCCTCCATCGCACGCCGCAGGTAGCCCGGCCGCCCGAACGTCGTGACGATCAGCGACCGGCAGTCCGGATACTGCGAGCGCAGAGCTGCGGCAGCCTGGATCCCGTCCAGGCCCGGCATCTCCACGTCGAGGAGCGCGACCTGCGCCGCCGACGCTCGTGCCGCATCCACCACCTCGTCGCCGCGTCCCACCTGGGCGACCACCGTGAGATCCGGTTCGAGGTCGAGCAGGGCGGCGAGCGCACCGCGCACGAGCGCCTGGTCGTCGGCCAGCAGCAGCCGGATGGGTTCTGTCACGCTTCCGCCTTCCGCACCGTGAGGCGCACACCGCCGTGGGGGCTGGCACTCACCAGCACCCTGGCTCCGACCGCGCGGGCCCGCGCGATCAGCCCGTCGAGCCCATTGCCGCCCGCGGGCGGGAGTGCCACGCCTCCCGGCGCGCGCTGATCCGCCGCCGAGCCAGGTCCCACGGCGCCGAACCCGGCCATCCCCCGGCCGTCGTCGTCGATCTCCAGCCTGTCTTCGGTCACCGTCACCCAGCAGTTGCGCGACCCGGAGTGCCGGATCACGTTAGTGACGCCTTCGCGCAGCACCCAGCCGAACAGTTCCCGCAGCTCGGGGTCGACGCCGTCTCCGTTGCGCGGCAGGTGCGCCTCGATGTCGGCGGCGGCGAGCGCAGCCTGCGCGGCGGCCAGCTCGGTCGACAGGCTCATCTCGCGGTAGCCCGCGACGGCGGCGCGCAGGTCGGCGAGCGCCGACCTGGCCAGGCGCTCGATGTCCGCGATCTCGTCCTCCGCCCTGGCCGGGTCGAGCGGCACGAGCCTCCTGGCCAGCTCCGACTTCACCGTGACGACGGTGAGCGAGTGCCCGAGCACGTCGTGCATGTCGCGCGAGAACCGGGCGCGCTCCTCGATCACGGCCAGCCTGGCGATCTCGCCCTGTGCCTCCCTCAGCGCCCGCAGTGACGCGATCTGGCGGGAGAACGCCGACATCATCACCCCGATGGACACGGTCACGAGGGCGATGTACCAGCTGTCGTCGAACTCGCCCGCGAGGAAGATGATGGCCAGCTGCAGCGCGCCGATGATCCCGATTATGATCAGCGATGCCCGCGCGCTGGTCAGCACCATCCCCGCCGCGCAGGCGACGTACACCCAGGTCCAGGTGGTCGCCGTCCCGATGAACGGGAACAGCAGGCAGGTGAACGCGAAGTACACGCCGACCCCGGTCAGCCGCACCCGTTCGCTCTCCCACCACAGCAGCGGGGGAAGGAGCAGGAAGCCGACGTAGACGACCACGAGCAGCGCGGTCGCCGTGACCTTCGTGGCGGTGTCGCCCACCGCCGTCCACAGGCCGACCAGCACCGAGATCTGGTAGAGCAGGCCGATCATGGCCCCGGGATACCAGCGGCGTGCGGCCGGGTGGGTGAGGCGCGGGACGACTCCGGCCGGGCGGCCGCTCTCTGTGCTCTGCACGCTCACCAGCCTAGGCCGCACGCCGTCAGCTGCGGGCGGCATCCCGCCGGTAGCGCCAGATGATGAACGCACCGAGGGCGATGGTCCAGCCGGCCAGCACGAGGGCGGGCGAGAGGATGTCGCCGCTCTGGTGGGCGCCCATCTGGCCGATCCTGTTGAGCCAGTACGACGGGACGATCTGGGCGACGTTCGCCACCCAGGCGGGGAAGATCTGCAGCGGAACCCACAGGCCGCCCAGCACGGCCATCCCCATGAACACCGCCATGAAGAGCGGCTGCGCGAACTCCGGCTTGGCGAACTGGCCGATCAGGATGCCGAGCAGCGCGAACGGGATGACCCCGCACCAGATGGCGAGCCCGGTCGTGAGCCAGTTCCCGAGGGAGAGCGGCGGGTGGTAGAGCAGTTCGGACACGGTGAAGATGACCACGATGGACACCAGCGCCATCAGCATCGCCGTGATCGCCTTGGAGACTAGGTAGCCGGTGCCGGTCAGCGGCGTGATTCGCAGCTGACGATTCCAGCCGATCGAACGCTCGGTGACGATGTTGAACGCCTGGGACAGCGCCGCCATCATCCCGCCGTAGCTGGCGACCTGGATGGTGGTGACCACGATCCACGGGAGCTTCGTCACCGGGTCCACCTGCCCGCTGCCGCCGAAGCTGCCGCCGAACGCGACAAGCATGATGAGCGGGACGGCCAGGGTGAAGATCATCGAGCGGGCGTTCTTGAGCTGGCGGAAGGATTCCAGCCCGAGGTAGGCGATGCTCATCGGAGTGCTCCGTTCGTGATGGTGTCGGTTGTGGGCGCGGTGGTGGTGGGCGCGCTGGTGGGCGCGGTGCCTGCCAGGCCCGTCGCGCCTTCGGTGAGGGCGAGGAACGCGTCGTCCATCGTGTGCGCCGTGACCTCGATGTCGTGGATGTCGTCGTGTGCGGCGAGCAGAGCGCGCAGGGTGGCGTCGGAGTCGTCGCTGACGATGGTGAGTTGGCCGGAGCGGTGGTCGAGCGAGCGGACGCCGGGGAGGCGGCCGAGCGCATCCCGTGCTGCGTCGGTCCAGTCGAAGTCGATGGATGTGCGGATCCGGCGCCCGGACACGACCGCCTTCACCTCGTTGGGCGTGCCGTCTGCGACGACGACGCCCTTCGAGAGCATCACGATCCTGTCGGCGTACGTGTCCGCCTCGTCGAGGTAGTGGGTGGCGAAGACGACGGTGCGTCCTTCGTCGGTGAACTCGCGCATCGACTGCCAGAAGGTGCGCCTGGCCTCCACATCCATCGCCGCGGTCGGCTCGTCGAGGAACAGCAGGTCCGGGTTGGAGACCACGGCGACCGCGAACCGCGCCCGCTGCATCTGCCCGCCGGACAGCTTGCTGACCTTCTGCTTGGCGATCTCGGTGCACCGCGCCCGTTCGAGCGCCTCCTCGACGCTGAGCGGATGCGCGTGCGCGGCGGCGACGAGCGCGACCGACTGTGCGACGGTGAGCGTCGGCAGCAGCGCGCCGCCCTGCAGCATCGCCCCGACCCTCCCCTGCTCGATGGCGTTGCGCGGGCTCTCCCCGAACAGGGCGGCGGTGCCGGACGTCGGATGCGCGAGCCCGAGCGCCAGGTCGATGGTGGTCGACTTGCCCGCGCCGTTCGGCCCGAGCAGCGCGACGACCTCGCCGGGCGCGATGCTGAGACTCACGCCGTTGACGGCGTGCAACGAGCCGAACGACTTCCGCAGGTCGGTGAGCTGGATGGCTGGTGTCTGATTCACCCTCTCAGACTGGCGGCGCGGAGGCGGCGGGGAGCAGAGCGGATGTCAGGGATGCCGGGTGACATTTGTCATGGGCGTGTGGAGCGGGTGGGGTGGGGCTGGGTGCGGCGAGCGAGCGGGCTGCGAGATGAGCGCGAGATGCGACGAGCGCGCGGGGTGCGACGAGCGCGCGGGGTGCGTCCGCCGCTCACACCCGCGCTTCGCGCGAGCCGCCGAATCGCACCAGCCCGACCACGCCCAGGATGCCGCCCGCCGTGAGCAGCGCTGCCCCGATCAGCATGGCCAGGTCTTCGGCGTGGGCGACCGGCGACGGACTCGTCGGGTCGCCGGCGGGGAGGACGGAGTCGCCGCCGATGCCGCCGGAGCGCGATGCTCCGGTGATCGCCGCGCCGCCCGGGGTGGACGGGACCGCGGGGAGCGTGATCGTGGCGGAGGCCGCATCCACGGTGGTCGTCGCGCGCTGCAGCAGCACGAAGAACGTGGATGCCGGTGCCCCGGGAGCGCGCGCCGCGAGCCGGATCTCGATGGCGGCGCTCGTCTGGCCGTCGTGGAAGGCGAGAGTGCCGCGGGAGGCCGTGTACTCGGTCCCGGCGACGGCCGTTCCGTCCGCGGTGGCGTAGTCGACGGAGGCGGCCCCCGCACCGGATGCGCGGCTCACCGTGACCGTCGCCGTTCCGCCGTCCGCGGCGGGGACGACGGAGGTGGCGGAGATGCCGAGCGCGCCGGTGGCCGTCGTCACCGTGAGCGGCGACGTGCGGGTGGACGGGCGCAGCTGCGAGCCGTCCGCCGGGCGGTACGCGGCGGTGACGGTGTGGTCGCCGGGCGGCGGAGCGGGAAGGTCGGCGCGCGCCACGCCGTCTGCGCCGACGGCGGCGGTCACGGGCGCTGCGCCGTCGACGGCGAACTCGACGGTTCCGTCGGTGGGCGGCGCGAGGAACAGCCGACCGACCGCTGCGGACACGGCGATGGTCGCGCCGGACGCCGCGACGCGTGGAGCGGAGAGCGCCACGGTGGTGACGGTGGCGCAGGACGGGGCGCCTGCATCGATGGTGACGGTCGCGCCGCCGAGCTGCCAGGTGGCGGACGGGGTGCTGTGCGCATCCAGGGTCAGCGACCAGACGGCGTGGTGCTCGCCCGGCTCGAACGCGGTGGGCTGGCCGCGGTCGGCACGGCCGGGCGCGAGGCCGTTGCTGCCAGCGGCCGCCACGACCCGCAGGGTGTCGTGCGCGGAGCTGCGGTAGCCGAGCAGGACGGTGCGCGAGGTGACCGTGCTGCCGAGCGGCGCATCCACGATGCAGTCGACGAGCGGCGTGAGCGTCCCCGGCGGGACGGCGGAGGCGGGAGCCGGTGGCGACGACGGTGTGGATGTGGAGGACGGTGCGGACGTGGAGGAACCGGCGGCAGGGGCGGAGGGCGTCGCCGCCTGCGCGGGAGCCGCCGCGGCCTGCGCCAGCAGTGCGCCGCCGCTCACGGCGACGACGAGTCCGGCAACGCCGAGCATCCTTCGGATACTGGAATACTTGGCGGCCACGACCGCAACTCTAGCCGGTGGGGGCCGACCGGCGCGTCTACCACAACGGGTGACACCGCGAGATGCCACCAACTGTCGCGAAACGCCCGGGATGCGGCGCAGTTACTGGTATCTCGTCCGCAGCGCGCGCAGCGAGTTGCCAGCGCGGGCCAGGCGGCCGTCGGAGTAGCGGACCCCGCCGCGTACCCGCAGCCCCACCGCGATCCACGCGCAGACGCCGCGTTCGAGCAGCCAGAGCGGCGCCCACAGGGCGCTCGTCGCCGGGAACGCGCGCCGGGCCCCGTCCCCGCGCCGCCGCCCGGCCTCCGCCGCCGCGACCGCGACCGCCCCCAGGGCGGGCAGCCAGCGCGGCGCGCGCACCGCCAACACGAGCACCACCGGCAGGATCAGCAGCTCGGCCGCCAGGCGTCCCGGCTGCGCGAAGCTGTCGTACGCCTGCCGCACCCGCTGCCGCAGGAAGTGCGCGGCAGACGGAGGGCGTCGCGCCACCAGGCAGTCGTCCGCCGCGAGATGCGTCCCACCCGCTGCCCGCACCGTCCGGATGAGCTCCAGGTTCTCGAACAGCACGTCGCCGTCGTATCCCTCTTCCGGCAGCGCCGACCGGCGCAGGGCGAGCGTGCCGGGGTAGTCGTGCGCCAGCGCCCGGTTGAGCAGGATGCGCGCCGTATCCCACCTGGCGTGCCAGGGCAGCGGCGCGAAGAAGTTCTGCGGCGTGACCACGTCGGCGACGCCGAGCAGGTCCACGACGGTCGCGAGGGCGGCAGCGTCGTAGCGCACGTCGTCGTCGCCGAGGACGATCCGCTCGTGCCGGGATGCGCGGATCCCGGTCATCACGCCGGCCACCTTGCCGTTGCGTCCGGGCCGCGGCTCGACGGGGAGGTGCCTGACCGCCGCAGGGAACGCCGACGCGTGCCGGGCGAACGCGGCGGGCGCAGAGCCGTCGACCACCGTCACGTCGATCAGTGCGGACAGCACCTGCAGATACGCGGCGAGCTCGGACAGCGCACCATCCGCGTCAGCGTCGTCATCGTCGTCGTCCCAGCGCAGCGGCAGCACGTATTCGGCGTCGATCATGCCGTGAAACGTACGCGCGCGGGGCGCCGCCTGCTAGCCGATCAGTTCGCGTAGCTCCCGACGAGACGCACAGCGCCGCCGTCGACGCCCTTCGCGCCCTGCTCGAACCCGGTGAGGTCGCGCGTCGAGGTCGACACCGTCCCGACGCTCCAGGCCGGGATGCCGTCCTGCTCGATCGCCGCGATGACCCGGTCGGCGGCCGGAGCGGCGACGACGGCGAACATCCCGATGCCGAGGTTCCAGGTGCCTTCGCTCGACTCCAGGCTGCTGCCGGCGAGGTCGCTCAGGATGCGGAACACGGGGCTCGGCGACCAGCTCGCGCGGTCCACCTCCACCCACGATCCGACCGGAAGCACGCGCGCGAGGTTCGCGGCGATGCCTCCGCCGGTCACGTGGCTCAGCGAGTGGATGGCGCCGGCGAGCGACGGCTCGCTCAGCACCCGCAGGAGCGGCGTGGTGTAGAGCCTGGTCGGCTCCAGCAGGGCCTCGCCGACGGTGCCGCCGAACGCATCCGAGTGGTCGGTGAAGCCGATGCTGTTCTTCGCCAGGATGTGGCGCACGAGTGAGAAGCCGTTGGAGTGCAGGCCGGAGGACGCGAGCGCGATCACCAGGTCGCCGTCCTGCACCAGCTCGGCGCCGAGCACGGCGTTCGCCTCGACGGCGCCGACCGCGGCGCCCGCCACGTCGTAGTCGTCCGGGCCAAGGAGTCCGGGGTGCTCCGCGGTCTCTCCGCCGACCAGGGCGGTGCCCGTCTCCTCACAGGCGCGCGCGATGCCGGCGACGATGTCGGCGATGCGCGACGGCACCACCTTTCCGCAGGCGATGTAGTCCGTCATGAACAGCGGCTTCGCACCCACCACGACGATGTCGTCGACGACCATGCCGACCAGATCCTGACCGATGGTGTCGTGCTTGTCGATGGCCTGCGCGATGGCGACCTTCGTGCCGACGCCGTCCGTGGACGTGGCGAGCAGCGGGCGGTCGAACAGCTTGAGGAACGACACGTCGAACAGCCCGGCGAACCCGCCGACCCCGCCCAGGACGTTCGGACCGTGCGTGCGGGACACCGCCGACTTCATCAGCTCGACGGCGAGGTCACCGGCGGCTGTGTCGACGCCGGCCTCGGCGTAGGAGGCGGACGTGAATGCGGGCTGTTCGGTCACGGGGTCAATCGTACTGGGACCGGGCTGCTATTCCTTGCGCCCCGGATCTCCGTACGAGGGCAGCAGCACGCTCTCGAACTCGGCGTCCGGACCGGGATCGCATCCATCGGCCGCCGCGCCCTCACCCTCGCCGCGCGGAGCCTCCGGGCGTTCGAGCAGGTTCTTGCCGAGGTGGTGCGCATCCGGGAGCTCGATCGGGTACACGCCGGTGAAGCAGGCGGTGCAGAGACGTTCGCGCGGCTGCTCGGTGGAGGCGATCATGCCGTCCTCCGACAGGTAGCCGAGGCTGTCCGCCCCGATCGACTGGCGCACCTCGTCTACGCCGAGGCCCGTGGCGATGAGCTCTGCGCGGGAGGCGAAGTCGATGCCGTAGAAGCACGGCCAGGTGATGGGCGGGCTGGAGATGCGGACGTGCACCTCCGCCGCTCCGGCCTCGCGCAGCATCGAGACGAGCGCGCGCTGGGTGTTCCCGCGCACGATCGAGTCGTCGACGACCACCAGGCGCTTGCCCTTGATGACCTCTTTCAGCGGGTTCAGCTTGAGCTTGATGCCGCGCTGGCGGATGGTCTGCGACGGCTGGATGAACGTGCGGCCGACGTACGAGTTCTTCACAAGTCCCTGGCCGAACGGGATGCCGGACGCCTGCGCGTAGCCGATCGCCGCCGGGGTTCCGGACTCGGGGGTCGGGATGACGAGGTCGGCTTCGACCGCGTGCTCGCGGGCCAGCTGGCGGCCCATCTCGACGCGCGCCTCGTGCACGCCGCGGCCGGCGATGGTCGTATCGGGACGGGCCAGGTAGACGTATTCGAACACGCAGCCCGCGCGCTTCTCCTCGGCGAAGCGCTGGCTGCGGAGGCCGTTCTCGTCGATGGCGATCAGCTCGCCGGGCTCGACCTCGCGCACGAAGCTCGCGCCGACGATGTCGAGCGCAGCGGTCTCCGAGGCGACGACCCAGCCGCGCTCCAGGCGTCCGAGCACCAGCGGGCGGACGCCCTGCGGGTCACGCGCCGCGTACAGGGTGTGCTCGTCCATGTAGACGAGGCAGTATGCGCCGCGCAGCCGCGGAAGGACTTCGAGCGACGTGGCTTCGAGGGTGTGGTCGAGGTCGCCGGTGAGCAGCGCGGTGACCACGGCGGTGTCTGTCGTGTTGCCCCTGGACAGCTCGCCGTCGTGCTCCGGATACCGGTCGTGGACGAGCTGCATCAGCTCGGCCGTGTTGGTCAGGTTGCCGTTGTGGCCGAGGGCGACCGTGCCGCTCGACGTGCGGCCGAGCGTCGGCTGCGCGTTCTGCCAGCTGGATGCGCCGGTGGTCGAGTATCGCGTGTGCCCGACGGCGATGTGGCCGGTCAGCGAGTTCAGCGCGTTCTCGTTGAACACCTGCGAGACGAGACCCATGTCTTTGTAGATGAGGATCTTCGAGCCGTCGCTGGTCGCGATGCCCGCGGACTCCTGCCCGCGGTGCTGCAGGGCGTAGAGACCGAAGTAGCTGAGTTTGGCGACTTCCTCGCCAGGGGCCCAGACACCGAAGACACCGCAGGCATCCTGCGGACCCTTCTCGCCGGGAAGTAGATCGTGACTGAGAAGACCGTCGCCTCCGGACAAACCGGAACCCCCTTCAGGGAATTAGCTCTCGATGGATGAGCGGGTGTCAGGTGCGTCGCCATCCCCTGGCTGCTCGCCCTGGGTGGTGCGCACGTCGATTCTATCCGCCTGGACGGTGCGCGCCCGACGGTTCGTCGCACGGTCGAGGATCAGGGCGACGACCGCCCCGATCGTGACCCCGACGGCCACGCCGATCGCCAGCAGGAAGCCGAAGACGCTGCCGCGGTCGTACGTGGGGTTCGCCGGGAACGCGAACGTGAGGATGAGCGCGACGATCGCGAACAGGATCGCCCCGGCCAGCATGAACCGGAAGTAGCGCGGCGACCGCCGCACGAGCACCGAGCTCTCGGTGACCGTGGCCTGCTCGTCGTTCTCCTGACTCATGCATCCATTCTCCCTCACGTTGTCTGGGAGCTCGGACGGGAGGGGCCGCGTCAGAACCGCAGCGGCAGCAGCCCGTCGAGGGATGCGCGCTGACCGGACGCGTGCACGGCACCGGATGCGACGGCGTCGGCCCACGGGGTCGCTCCGCTGGCGAGCGCGAGCCAGGTCGGCGCATCCATCTCCACCACGTTGGGCGGGGTGCCCCTGGTGTGCCGGGGGCCCGGGATGCACTGGGTGGCGCCGAACGGCGGCACCCGCACCTCGACGGTGTTGCCCGGCGCACGCTCGGCGAGCAGCTGCAGGAGGTAGCGCACGGCCATCGCCGTGGTGTTGCGGTCCGCTCCACCCGCCAGTGCTGCACGCACGGCCGGGCCGCCCTCCGCATCCTGGATCTTCGCTCTGGCCATCCCCTTATCCTCGCAGCCTCTACCATTGGTCGCGTGAAGATTCTGGTCCTGGGTTCCGGTGCACGCGAGCACGCCATCGTCACGTCGTTGCTGAGCGAGGAGGCCGATCACCGGATCGTCGTCGCTCCCGGCAACGCGGGGATCGCAGCGGAAGCCGCCGTCGAGCCCGGGCTCGACCCTCTCGACGGCGAGGCGGTCACCGAGTACGCGATCGAGAACGGCATCGAGCTCGTGGTGATCGGTCCGGAGGCCCCCCTCGTCGCCGGTGTCGCCGACCCGCTGCGCACCCGCGGCATCCCGGTGTTCGGCCCGGGCAAGGTCGCGGCGCAGCTCGAAGGGTCGAAGACGTTCGCCAAGCGGATCATGGACGCTGCCGGGGTTCCGACGGGACGCGCGGTGCGCGCATCCACGTTGGCGGAGGCGGAGAGCGCGCTGGACACGTTCGGTGCTCCGTACGTGGTGAAGGCGGACGGCCTGGCGGCGGGCAAGGGCGTGCTGGTCACCTCCGACCGCGAGGCGGCCGTCGCCCACGCGACCCACTGGCTCGGCCACGGCGGCGTGCTGATCGAGGAGTTCCTCGACGGCCAGGAGGTGTCCCTCTTCCTGGTGAGCGACGGACACAACGTGCTGCCGCTGTCGCCCGCGCAGGACTACAAGCGGCTGCTCGACGGCGACGGCGGACCGAACACGGGCGGGATGGGCGCGTACTCGCCGCTGCCGTGGCTACCGGAGAACTTCGTCGACGAGGTCATCGACACGGTCGCCCTGCCGACCGTGCGCCAGCTGGCGAAGGAGCAGACGCCGTTCATCGGCCTGCTCTACTGCGGGCTCATCATGACGAGCCGCGGCATCCGGGTGATCGAGTTCAACGCGCGATTCGGCGACCCGGAGACGCAGGTGGTGCTGCCCCGGCTCGTGACGCCGCTGTCGTCGCTGCTGTTCGCCGCGGCGACCGGCGCGCTGGCCGGAGTGCCACGTCCGGAGTTCGCGCTCGACACCGCCGTGACCGTGGTGCTCGCCAGCGAGGGATACCCGGAGGCGCCGCAGATCGGGCGGCCGATCACCGGGCTGGATGAGGCGGCGCGCGTCCCCGAGGTGACCATCGCGCACGCCGCGACGGCCCGCGACGAGGAGACGGGCGCGCTGCTCGCGACCGGCGGGCGCGTGCTCAGCGTCGTCGCCCGCGGCACCACGTTCGCCGAGGCCCGCGCCCGGGCGTACGAGGCGGTCGCGCTCATCGAGCTTCCCGGCTCGCACTTCCGCACCGACATCGCCGCCCGCGTCGCCGACTGACCGCGCCCACTCCATTCCCAAATAATCGAGTCCGAAGTTGTTCACGGTTCGACACGGCGTGTCGCGTGAATAACTTCGGACTCGATTTTTTTGGGGTCAGCCGAGGAGGCGCGTGACGAAGGCGTTGCGGAAGGTGCCAGCGGGGTCGAAGGAGGCGGCGAGGTCGCGGAACGCGTCGAGGCGCGGGTAGAGGCCGGGGACGACGCCGTCGACGTCGAGGTAGAGCTTTCCCCAGTGCGGGCGGGCGCCCAGCGGCAACAGCGCTGCTTCGAGCGCCGGCAGGATCGCCTCGACGCCCTCCTGATCGCGCAGCCAGGTGAAGTGCAGGCCGACCGCATCCGTGCCGGACGCGCTCGACAGCCACAGCTCGTCGGCCGCGACCGTGCGGATCTCGCTGATCTGCAGCAGGGGCGCGATGAGCGGACCCAGCTCGCGCACGGCGGCGATCGCGGCGACGGCGTTGGCGCGCGGCACCAGGTACTCCGACTGGATCTCCGCACCGTTCGACGGCGTGAACTCGAACCGGAAGTGCGGCAGCCGCTCGCTCCACGGACCGAAGACGCCGAGCTGCTCCGTGGTGTTGCGCACATCCATCGTCGCGATCATGTGGCGGGCCTCGGTGAGCGCCGTCGCTCCGAAGAAGTCGTCGCCGATCTCGGTCCGATCGTCCGCGCGCTCCTTGAGCCAGGCGAGGCTGACCGCGTCTTCCGCCCAGTCGGTGAAGAGGGAGACGCTGTATGCGGCCGAGGTGACCTCGTCGAACCGGTCGAGCACCGCATCCCACGGCAGGCCGCCGAACAGCCGCTGCCGCACGTCGAACGTCGGCCGGATGTCGATGGTCACCTCGGTGACGATGCCCAGCGCGCCGAGCGAGACCACGGCGCCGTCGAATCCGGGGTCGCCCCGGCGCAGCTCGACCAGCTCGCCGTCCGCCCGCAGGATGCGCAGCCCGCTGACGCCGGTGGCCAGGTTGCCGTTCCTGTCGCCCGAGCCGTGCGTCGCGGTCGCGATGGCTCCTGCGACGGAGATGTGCGGGAGGGAGGCGAGGTTGTGCAGCGCCCATCCGGCGTTCTGCAGTTCGCGGGCGAGGTCGCCGTAGCGCACGCCGCCGCCGACCGTGACCGTGGAGGCCGCCTCGTCGATCCGGATCGCGGACGGAAGGCCCGCCGTGCTCACGAGCAGACGGTCGTCGTCGGCGAGGTCGTTGAAGGAGTGGCGGCTGCCGAGTGCGCGCACCGATTCGGCGCCGAGCACCAGTTCGCGCAGTTCGTCCAGAGAACGTGGATGCGCGATGCGCTCCGCCCTGTACGTGTAGTTTCCTGCCCAGTTCTGTTCGGTCACCGTGGTCCTTCCTCGCACCGTCTCGTGTACAGCGTTGCCCAGTCTGACACCGATGAGAACGTCGCCTCTGCGAAATATGCCGCTAACCATGAGGAAAAGTTTCCAATCCCGGAGGCTCTCCCCCTCCAGGACGCGGAAAGCCATCATTGTGCCGCTCTCACCCCCGCGAGTAGCGTGACGCCTGTCGGGATGATCCGGCACGGAGGGAGTACAACGTGACCGAGTTCGAGTACGGCCCCGCTGAGTTCATCGTGGCGCAGTTCGACGGCGATCGCCCGTCGCCCGGCGTCGTGCAGGCCATCGTCGACCTGATCGGTTCCGGAAGCGTGCGCATCCTCGACCTCGTCTTCGTCTCCCGCTCGCTGAGCGGCGAGGTCGACATCGTCGAGTTCGAGGATGTCGGCGACGAATACGGCCTCACCGAGATCACGCTCGAAGCGAGCGGGATCGCGGGCACCGAGGATGTCGACGACATCGCCGACCTGATCGAGCCGGGCACCTCCGGCGCGATCCTGGTCATCGAGCACACCTGGGCGAAAGACCTCGCCAGCAAGTTCTTCGCCGCGGGCGGCAGCGTCGTCCACGCCGAGCGCATCCCCGCTCCCGTGGTCAACGCCGTTCTCACCGAAGCGTCGGAAGAGTAGGAGACATCATGCCATTACGTCGAGTAGGCCGTCCGGGACTCCTCGGGCTGGCCGCACGCACCGCCGTCGTCGCAGGCACGGCCACCGCCGTCAGCGGCGGGATGCAGCGTCGCCAGCAGGACAGGGCGATGGAGGAGCAGCAGGCCGCCGACTACCAGGCCCAGCAGCAGCAGGCGCAGATGGATGCGGCCGCCCAGCAGGCCGTCGCGCAACAGCAGGCCCAGCAGCAGGCCCAGTGGCAGGCGCAGCAGCAGGCGGCGCCCGCAGCGCCCGCCGCTCCCGCCGGCGGTGGCGCCGGCGGCGACATGATGGCGCAGCTGCAGCAGCTCGCCGCACTGCACGCGCAGGGCATCCTGTCGGACGACGAGTTCTCGGCGGCGAAGGCCAAGCTGCTGAGCTGACCGAGGCGTCAGCAACTCCGTCCGTGACGACTCACGGGCGTCCCGCCCGCCTGTCTCCACCCTCGTGGGAGACCGCGTCGATCCATTGCTCAAGATCCTGCAGTTCGAGACCCAGTATCCAGATCTCGCGCAGCATGGGACGAATGTAGTTGTCGAGGAGTGCTGCACGGCGTCGTGCAAGGATCCCGTCGCGCGCTCCGGATGCAACCACCATCCCAATTCCTCGGCGCTTTTCGAGAACCCCGTCCGCCACCAGGAGGGCAGCCCCACGCTGGGCGGTCGCCGGGTTAACCCCGAGGGTCGCGGCGAGACTATTGGTAGACGGAGTGAAGTCACCCTCGACTAGCTCGCCTCGCAGGATCGAGTTTTCGATAGTCGTAGCAATTTTGACGAAGAGAGCCCGGCCGCTAAACGGCATCGACTCCTCCATGGTCTCGGTCATCGGGATCAACTAATGCGGTCGGCCGCAGCATGAAGGGTAGGCAGAGCCTCCATGAGCCCAATTTGATCGGTCACCGGGAACGGGTATATCAGGTCGTAGATCTCAGCGATCTCCTCTCCGTAGAGATCATCTCCCGAAGGAGGCGCTGATACTGATGCATCCTGAAGCATTCGTTAAGCATTTCATATGAGATAGCTTAAGTACAAAACGCTAAATGTATGCGTTGTTGCCAATCGCGTTAGCGGTCGGTGAAGATTCCCCAGGCTTGGGCCGAACGGCGACGACCGGTCTGCTCGCGTCAGAGACAGCGACGTGGCCGAGCCAACCACGAGCACCACTGCTCAACTGGGGAAACACTCCTGCGGCCAGCCCGTACGATGGACGCGTGACATCCTCCGCCTCCCTCGCCGACTGGTCGCACGTCTACTCCGGCAAGGTCCGCGACCTCTACGTCCCCGCCGGGCGCTCCGGCCTCGACGACACGGACGCGGTCCTCGTCGTCGCGAGCGACAGGGTCAGCGCGTTCGACCACGTGCTCGAGCCGGGCATCCCCGGCAAGGGCGAGTTGCTGACCACGCTCAGCCTGTGGTGGTTCGACCAGCTGACCGAGGTGCCGAACCACCTGATCCCGGACCATGTCCTCGACGGCGAGAAGGCGATCGAGCGCATCCCGGCCGAAGTCGTCGGGCGGGCGATGCTGGTGAAGCCGCTCGACATGTTCCCGGTGGAGTGCGTCGTGCGCGGCTATCTCACCGGCAGCGGCTGGCTGGAGTACCAGCAGACCCAGAGCGTGTGCGGTGTGCCACTGCCCGCCGGCCTGACCGACGGCGACCGCCTGCCCGAGCCGATCTACACCCCGGCCTGGAAAGCCCCGCTCGGCGAGCACGACGAGAACATCAGCTTCGAGCGCACGGTCGAGCTGGTCGGCGCCGAGGTCGCGGAGGAGCTGCGGAGGCTCTCCCTCCTCATCTACACGGGCGCGTCCGAGATCGCCGAGAAGCGCGGCGTGATCATCGCCGACACCAAATTCGAGTTCGGCGCAGACCGCGACACCGGCGAGATCACCCTCGCCGACGAGGTGCTCACCAGCGATTCCAGCCGGTACTGGGATGCGGTGGCCTACGCCTCCGGCACCACCCCGCGCGAGCGCATGGCCAGCTTCGACAAGCAGATCGTGCGCGACTGGCTCAGCGCCAACTGGGACAAGACGGGAACGCCGCCCGAGCTGCCCGCCGACATCGTCGAGCGCACGGCCGCCCGCTACCGCGAGCTCCTCGAGCGGCTCACGCGGGCGTAGCCGCCGCGCGGCTCGCCGCGCGCCTCGCGACGAGATGCCAGTATCTGTCGCGCATCCCGGGCGTTTCGCAACAGTTAGTGGCATCTCGCCGTGGGGTGGGTGTGGCGCGGGCGCAGCCCAGGGCCGCCCAGGACCAGGGCCGGGGCCGGGGCCGGCGCATCAGCGCGCGGCGCGGACGGGGCGCGGGTCGGCGAGGGAGGCCGTGGCGGGAGCCGCGCGCGCGTCCAGCCGGCCGCCGATCGCACGAAGCGCGGCGAGGATGGTGGCGAGGTCGACCACCTCTTGGATGAGCGCGCCCGCGGTCGCCGGGATGAACCCGAACGCCGCGATCAGCATCAGCACCACGGAGACCGCGATGCCGAGCCAGATGCTCTGCAGCGCGATCCTGACCGTGTCCTTCCCGAACTGCACGGCGCGGGCGACGCCGGAGATGTCGTCCACCAGGATCACTGCGTCGGCCGACTCGCTCGCCGCCGTCGCCCCCTTCGCGCCCATCGCGACGCCCACATCGGCCGCCGCCAGCACCGGGGCGTCGTTCACGCCGTCTCCGACCATGATCACCGGGCGTTCCGCGATGGCGGCCACCTCCGCGACCTTGTCGGCGGGCAGGCACTCGGCGCGCACCCGGGTGACGCCGAGTTCTGCGGCGATGTGCGACGCCGTCTCCTGCGCGTCGCCCGTCAGGATCATCGTGCGGGTGACACCCAGCTCGGCGAGCCGGGCGATCGTCGCCTTCGCGTTCGCGCGCAGCCGGTCGCGGGCGAGGATCGCACCGGCGTATAGTCCGTCGATCGCCACGTACACGGCCAGCTCGCCGGGCGCGATGTCCGTGCGGCGCGCATCCGGGGCGTGGGCGGCGACGAACGCGAACTTGCCCACCACCACCTCCCTGCCCTGGATGCGGGCGACCACCCCGTTCGTGGCCGCCTCCTCCGCCCACTCCGCCTCGTGCAGCGGCAGCCCTCTCTCCCTGGCGGCGTCGATCATCGCCGCGGCGAGGACGTGCGACGAGTACTGCTCGGCGCTCGCTACCGCGCCGAGCACCTCGGCGGAGGTGAACGGCGCCTCGACCCTGACCTCGGTGAGAGCGGGCGTCCCATAGGTGAGCGTGCCCGTCTTGTCGAACACCGCCGTGCGAGCCCGCGACAGCGACTCCAGCACTCCGCCGCTCTTGACGATGATGCCGTTGCGCGCCGCCCGGCTCATCCCGCCGATGAACGCGACAGGAGCGGCGATCAGCAGTGGGCACGGGGTAGCGAGCACGAGCACCTCCGCGAACCGCACCGGATCCCCGCTGACCGCCCAGGCGATGGCGCCGAGCGCGAGAGAGAACACGGTGAACGGCACGGCGTAGCGGTCGGCCAGCCGCACGACCGGCGCCTTGCTCTCGGCCGCCTGCGCCACGAGCGCGACGATCTGCTGGTACTGGCTGGCCGATGCGGTCTCCGTCGCACGCAGCTCGACCGCCGCGTTCCCGTTGACCACCCCGCTGAGGATGGTGTCGCCCTCGTGCTTCTCGACCGGGATGCTCTCCCCCGTGATCGACGACTCGTCCACCGTGGTCTCCGCCGAGAGCAGCACGCCGTCCACCGGCACGATCTCGGACGGACGCACGAGCAGCACGTCCCCGGCGCGCACCTCGTCGATGTGCACGTCCTGGTACCCGCGGCCCTGGACAGCGCGGTGGGCGAGCTGCGGCGCCCTGGTGAGCAGCGCATCCAGTTCTCGCTTGGCCCGCTGGTTGGCGTAGTCCTCCAGGGCGTCGCCGCCGGTGAGCATGAGCACCACGACCAGGGCAGCGACGTACTCGCCGACGAGCACCGTGGACACGATGGCGGTCACGGCCAGGATGTCGAGGCCGAACTCGCGCCGCAGCATCGCGCGGACCATCCCCACCGCCTGCCACGCGGCGATCACGAGCGAGTACGCGCTGAACAGCCACTGCACGGTCCAGCCGGCGCCGGTCGCGGCCAGCGCGATCCCGACCACGCCGATGACGACGGTGAGCGTGACCACCCAGTAGCGCCGGGCGAGACCGAGGACGCGGGACATGCGGCCAGTCTTGCCCACGATCCGCCGCCGCGCCAGGGCCGGTGGTCGCACGCGTCCATGCCGCTGCCCGCATACGGACGGGACTAGGTTCTGACGCATGGACATGGACGAACTCAGCGAGCCGCTCCCCACCGCCGCCATCGCGGACGCCGCCGTGCGGCTCGGAATCCGGGTCTCCGCCGCCCCGGCGGCCCTGATCCCGCTGCTCCCCGGCACGGCGTTCGCCGGACCGGCGGCGCCCGTCACGCACCTCGGAAGCGTGGATGTGCTGCTCGAGACCATCGACGACGCCCCGCCCGGCGCGGTGCTCGTGGTCGACAACGGCGGCCGGCACGACGAGGCCTGCGTCGGCGACCTCATGCTGCTCGAAGCCCGGGAGGCCGGGATGCGCGGAGCGGTCATCTGGGGACGCCACCGCGACACCGCGCAACTTCGCGAGATCGGTCTGCCGGTGTTCAGCCTCGGTGCGTACCCGTTCGGACCGCGGCGGGTGCCGCCCGCCGGCCGGGCGATGCGGAGCGCGTACCTCGACGGCGTGCCCGTCGGCGCAGGCGACTGGATCGTCGCGGACGACGACGGCGTGCTGGTGGTGGGGCAGGACCGGCGCGAGGAGCTCGTGGCGACGGCGGTGCGCATCCAGTCGGTGGAGGGCGAGCAGTCGCAGCGGATGCGCGCAGGGGCGTCGCTGCGCGATCAGCTGGACTTCGCCGAGTACCGCCGCAGGCAGGCCGCCGACCCAGAACTCACGCTGCGGCGCTACCTACAGGAGACCGGCGGCGCGATCGAGACCTGACGACCGCCTGCGTCAGCGCGCAGGCTGGCCCGTGCGCTTCTGCCCGTCCGAGCCCGGCCAGATCGTGTAGCTGATCGGCCAGATCGCGGCGATGCCGAGGATCAGCGTCAGCGTGCCCAGCCAGGCGCTGAGCGCCGCGGTGCGGGCCTCGTCGCCGACCACCAGGATCGCTGCGAGCAGCAGGGCGCAGGCGATCGCCCAGGCGATGACGGTCTGACCGAACACCTTCCACTCGTGCAGCACGCGCCGCCGCCCGCCTTTCGGGATGCGCTCCGGCGCCGGGGCGCCGTCGTAGCGGTGCGCGAACCGCGCATCCATGCGGCTGATGATGCCGCGCCCGAAGGCCACGGAGAAGCCGAGGTATGCGGCGGCGAGCCCGTGCGCCCACTCGGCCGTCGCCCCTCCGGCGAGGTCGGCGACGGTCGCGGCGAGGAGCACCAGGTCGGCGACGGGCACGAGCACCAGGAGCACGGAGCCGAGGCGGCGGCGGCGCAGGGCGTAGCGGGCGAGCAGGCCGCCGAGCAGGAAGACCCAGAACAGGATCTCGCAGGCGACGATGACGAAGACGAGCATGGTCCATGTCTAGCACATTTGTACTAGAGTGGGGTCATGCGGACCACAGAGACCCCGGACGAACGCCGCCGCGACATCGGTGAGGCCGTCTGGCGCATCATCCGGCGCGACGGCATCAACGCCGTGAGCACGCGCACCGTCGCCGCGGAGGCCGGGATGGCCCTCGGCTCGCTGCGGCACTACTTCCCGCGGCAGCCGGACGCCGTCGCCTTCGCCATGCGACTCGTCATCGAGCGGGCCACCGGCCGCATCCAGAGCATCATCGCGGACGCGGGTGACGCCGGACCGGACGGGCTCGCCCTGCTGGAGCAGTTCCTGCCGCTCGACGACGACCGCAGGGAGGAGATGGAAGTCTGGCTGGTCTTCGCGGGGGCGGCCATCGCCGACGACGAGCTCGCGCCGGTGAAGCGCGAGTCCGACGCCGCGATGCTCGACCTCATCCGGCAGGTGGTGGCGGCGAGCGCTCCGGACGACGTTCCCGCCGCGCGCATCCAGCGGGAGGCCGACCGGATGCGGGCGCTGATCGACGGCCTGGCCGCCCACCTCGTCGGGAGACACCCGGCACTGACGCCGGAGTCGGCGCGCTCGATCCTGGCCGAGGACTACCGGCGGCTGTGGGAGCGACCGAGCCCCGGGGAGTGAAGTTCTGAAATATATTCAGGCCCGCCAGCGTTGTAGAACGCCATGACCGACCTCCTTCCCGCCGACTCCGCGATGGGTGCGGTGACGCTCCGCGTCGCCGACCTCGACGCCATGACCACCTACTACCGCGACGCCGTGACCCTGAGCGTGCTCGCACAGGAGGGCGGCAGGACCATCCTGGGACGCGGCAGCACCCCCGTCGTGATCCTGGAGCACGCCCCCGAGCTGCGCCACGCCGGGCCGCGCGACGCCGGGCTGTTCCACACGGCCATCCTGTTCGACACGGAGGAGACGCTCGCCGCCGCGGTGTACTCGGTCGCCCGCCGCGCGCCAGGCACGTTCACCGGCAGCGCCGACCACCTCGTCAGCAAGGCCTTCTACTTCACCGACCCGGAGGGCAACGGCGTCGAGCTGTACTGGGACCGCGACCGCAGCCAGTGGAGCTGGACCCACGGCCAGGTCGAGATGGCGACCCTCTACCTCGACCCGAACGGCTTCCTCGGCGAGCACCTCACCGAGCGGGCCGCGACCCTGGCCGACGCGGCAGGAGACGAGCGCATCGGCGACGCGGTCGTCGGCCACGTGCACCTCTCGGTCGGGGATGTGGCCTCCGCTCGCGCGTTCTACGTCGACCGCCTCGGCTTCGAGGCGACGGCGACGCTGGGCGACCAGGCGCTGTTCGTCAGCGCGGGCGGCTACCACCACCACATGGCCATGAACACCTGGAACAGCAGGGGCGCCGGCCCGCGACGCCTCGCACTCGGACTCGGCGAGGTCGAGATCCACGTGCCCACCGCCGACGACCTCGGCGAACTCACCGAGCGCATGCGGCACTACGGCGTGCAGACCCGCGACGACGGGCGCTCCGTGGCGTTCGACGACCCGTGGGCCAACGCCGTGCGCGTCGTCGCCTGACCCGTTAACGGCGCAACCGCCCGTCCCGGCGTGGGGCGAGCGGCTGCGGGATGCGCGGTCGGCGTCAGTCGACGACGGGCGCTGCGTGCGCTCCGTGCGGCGGTTCCTCGCCGGAGGCGAGGCCGGTCGCGGGAGGGACGTCCGCGGCGTGCGAGCCGTGCTGGACGGCATCCACCGGCACCGGCGCGGCGTGCGAGCCGTGCGACGCAGCGCCGACAGGAGCAGGGGCCTCGGCGGGCGCACCGGCAGCAGCCGCGGCTCCCGGACCCCACGCCGGCGGCTTGGGCCGCTCCCACCACACGACGATGAGCGCACCGAGGAACGCGACGGCAGCAGGCAGGAGCAGCGCCTCCGACATGGCCTGGGTGAACCCGGCGTGCAGGAAGGTCGGCAGCTCGGTTCCCGCTCCAGCCTCGGTCGGCGTTCCGCCCGGCGCCTTGGGCAGGTCGACGGCGAGACGGCTCGAGATGAGGGCGGCGATGGATGCGCTGCCCAGCACCGCGCCGATCTGACGGGTGGTGTTGTACACGCCGGAACCGGCGCCGGCCTGGTTCATCGGCAGGTTGCGGGTGACGGTCGTGGAGATCGGACCCCAGACGCCCGACATCGCGATGCCGAGCGTGGCGCTCGGTGCGAGCAGCCACCAGATCGACACATCCGGTGTCAGCAGGCGCGAATACCAGAACAGCGACAGCGCGAACAGCACGAGTCCGGTGGTGGCGAAGTAGCGCGGGTTGATCCGGTCGATCAGCTTGCCGACGAACGGCGCCAGCACACCGGAGAAGACCGCCATCGGGGCGAGCATCAGAGCCGACTGGGTCGGGGTCAGACCGCGGACCGTCTGGAAGTAGAACACGAGAGGCAGCGCCATGCAGGTCACCGCGAAGCCGACGGTGGTGATCGCGGCGTTCGAGAGCGAGAAGTTGCGGTCGCGGAACAGCTTCAGCGGCAGCAGCGGCTCCTTCTTGTTGAACGCCTGCCAGACGACGAACGCGATCAGCACGACGATGCCCGAGATGATCAGGCCCCAGACGGTGATCGGGCCGGTGATGGTGCCCCAGTCGTACGTGCCGCCCTCCTGGATGCCGAACACCAGCAGGAACATGCCGACGCCGCTCAGGACGACGCCGAGGATGTCGAAGCTGTGCGAGTGCGTCGGCAGCTTCGGCACGAGCCGGGCGGCCAGGATGAACGCGACGACGCCCACGGGCACGTTGATGAAGAAGATCCACTCCCAGCCGAGGCCGTCGACGAGCACGCCGCCGAGCAGCGGGCCGATCAGGGTGGCGACGCCGGCGACGGCGCCCCACAGCCCCATCGCAGCACCGCGGCGGTCCGGCGGGAAGATGCGGGTGATGACGGCCATCGTCTGCGGCGTCATCAGCGCGGCGCCGAGACCCTGCACGACCCTGGCCGTGATGAGCATCCCGATGCCGCCGCCCGGCATGACACCGGAGAAGCCACACCAGGCGGAGGCGAGCGTGAAGATCACGAGGCCGATGAGGTAGAGGTTCTTCGGGCCGAAGCGGTCACCGAGACGACCGGTGATGAGCAGAGGGACGGCGTAGGCGAGGAGGTAGGCGCTGGTCACCCAGATGACCGCGTTGTAGTCGGTGCCGAGGTCGAGGCCCTTCATGATCGCCGGGTTGGCGACCGACACGATGGTCGTGTCGATGAGGATCATGAAGAACCCGATGACCAGGGCCCACAGTGCGGGCCACGGCTTCAGTTCTTTTTCCATGGAAGTGTTCCTGTCAGTGATGCTTCTCCTCGGACCAGGACAGTTCGCCTGATACGAGGTCGTCGATGAGGGATTCCAGCCAGGTCGCTTCGACCTCGCTGATGGCCCTGCTGTACTGCACGTTGATCCAGTACTTGCGCGGCAGCCGTTTGGCCTCCAGGTCGGCGATCCCCGCATCCATCGACGCCAGGTCGGCGCGGATGAGCGCGACCCTGTTGCGTAGGAGCTGGATGACGGACTCGACGGGAAGGTTGTGCGACTCGCCCAGGGCGAGCGGGAACTCCGGGTATTCGTTGATGGGCGTCGCGAGGATTTCCGCGACCCGTTCGGTGAGCACGAGATAGCCGCTCTCAGTGATCTCGTACGTGGTGCGCTCCGGCCTGTTGCCTTCGCGCTCTGTTCCGATCGCACGCACCAGCCCCTGCCCGGCGAGCCGGTCGACGGTGTGGTACAGCGACCCGGGCCGCACCTTGACCACGCGTTCCTCCGAGCGCTGCACCAGGGTCTGGTACATCTCGTACGGATGCATCGGTCGCTCGACGAGCAGCGCGAGGGCTGCGACGCCGAGCGGCGTGAGCGTGGTGGTGGGGGGCATGTGTGGTGGGACCCTTGGTATTCCTGGCTGATTATTCCTTGAGGAATATACGGCGTGGACTAAGGCAATGTCAACCCCCGGCGGCCGGACAGGCGAGCTAAGGTCATACGTATGGCGCTTGACTCACATTCGGCGGCCCGCCTCATCCCGCAGCGGCTCCCCGCCGCCCGGCTCGGCGTGGCCGTGGTCGCCGAGCTGGTCGAGCTGATCGTCACCGGACAGCTCAACGAGGGCGACCTCCTGCCGCCCGAGGGACCACTCAGCGAGCACTTCGGCGTGAGCCGCACGGTGCTGCGCGAATCGGTCAAGCGGCTGGAGGAGAAGGGCCTCGTGATCGTCTCCCAGGGGCGGGGCACGCAGGTGCTCGCTCCCGGGTACTGGAACATGCTGGATCCCGTGGTGCTGTCCGCGCTGATCGACAACGACGAGAGCGTCGGCGTGCTGGACGAGCTGACCGTGGTGCGGGCGAGTCTGGAATCCGCGATGGCCGGCGCCGTCGCGGAGACGCACACCTCCGAGGAGCTGCGCCGGCTGAACAACGCGCTCACGGCGATGCGCGAGAGCGAGTCCGAGACGGACTCGTTCCGTCAGGCCGACGTGGTCTTCCACTACGCGCTGATGGAGATCTCGGGGAACCGGCTGGCGGAGAACATCGCCAAGCACCTCTACAAACGCGCCGTCGAGTCCAGCCGCTACCAGGGCATCAACCCCCCGGATGCCGTGGCGCTGACCCTGGATGAGCACGCGGCCATCGTCGAGGCGATCGAGCGCAAAGACATCCAGGGAGCGCAGAAGGCGATGCACGACCACATCCACATCTCGTGGGAGCGCCGCCGCCTTCCCGACCACGCACCGCGCAGCAGGGCGAGCCAGAAAGGGCAGCCGGGCAAAGGGCAGCCGGGCCAGAAGGCGCAGCGCGCTCAGCCGAGCGAGTAGGCCTCCCGCGCCGTCCCGCCGAACACGCGGTCGCGCTCTGCGGCGGAGAGACCGTCGAGCAGGGTCTCCACCGCGGCGATCCACGCCGGGGCTCCCCCGCCGAGCTCGGCGAGCGGCCAGTCGGAGCCGTACATCAGCCGGGAAGGGCCGAAGCCGTCGAGCGCGACGTCGACCACCGGAGCGAGCTCGCGCGCCGTCCAGGATCCTGCCGCGAGCCCGGAGCTGAGCCCGGACAGCTTCGCCGTCACGTTCGGACGCCGGGCAAGCTCGCGCAGCCCGGCCGCCCACTCGCCGAGGTCGCCTCCCGGTGCAGGAGGGCCGCCGAGGTGATCGAGCACGAACCGCATGCCGTCGTGCTGCTCGGCCAGCCGGGCCGCCTGGCCCAGCTGCCAGTCGCGCACCACGAGGTCGAAGCTCAGCCGCTCGGCTTCGAGGGCCGCCATCCCCCGGCCGACCTCCTCGCGCGAGAGCCACTCCGGGTCCGGGTCGATGTGCGCGAGGTGCCTGATCCCGACTACCGGGGTTGCACCGCCCATCCGGATGCGGTCAAGCTGCCCCCGGATGTCGCCCGCCAGGTCCACCCAGGCGACGAGTCCCGCGATGGCGGGCGAGGCGAGCCGTGCGAGCCGGACGCTCTCGTCCAGGCTGTTGCTCGCCTGCACGACGATCGCGCTCTGCACCCCCGTGCTCGCGAGCATGGCGGTCAGCTCGTCCGCACCGAAATCGCGGTCGATGGCCTGCATCGCCTGCGGGTCGATCCAGTCCTGCGGGTCGGTCGCACGATCCCACAGGTGCACGTGCGCGTCGATCCGACCGCTCACGCGAGGTGCCAGATCTCGTCGATGGGCTGCCACAGCGCACCCTCGGTGCGCTCCTCCGCGATCCTCACCTGGCACGGGTCGGTGTGCGTCCACCACTCCTGCGAGACGGGATCGGCGGCGATGCGCTCCATATCGGCGTCGTGGTCGTCCCCGACGTACTCGTAGTACGCGAAGAGCGTGTCTCCGAAGAGGAAGATGCTGTAGTTGCGGATGCCGCACTCCGTCATCTTCGCCTCGACGCCCGGCCAGACGGCGCGGTGCAGTTCGAGATACTCCTCGCGCTTCTCCGGCCGGACCCCGACCACGAGCGCCCTGCGCTCCGGCGTGGCGCTCACGAGACCGGCCTCAGCGGGTTCACCGGCACGTCGATCACGTCCGGCTCGGCGACGAGCCGCAGCGCTGCCCGTTCCGGCCGGATGTGCGGACCGGACGCCGACGAGAGGACAGGGCTCGGAACGGAGGACGTCAGCAACGCCTCGTCGACGATGATCCCGATGCCCGGCCGGTCGCCCAGCACGATCCCGCCGTCGTCGAACTCCTGATCGACGTCCAGGCCGACCGGGAAGTGCAGATCCTGCACCTCGTGCGTCAGCAGGTTCGGGATGGCCGCGGCGGCGTGCGCGGCCGGGTTCGCGTTGTACGCGACTGGGCTCACCGGCAGATCCCGTCCGTGCGCCAGCGTCGCGACGCGGAGCAGGTGGGTGATTCCCCACACATTGCCCACCTGCACGATGTCGACGGCGTTCGCGTCGAGCAGCGGCCGGTACTGTTCCAGCCCGGTGAGGTTCTCCCCGCTGGCGATGGCCGCGCGGACCGTGCCGCGGAGCGCCGCCATCCCGGCTGCGTCCCAGCGCCGCAGCGGCTCCTCCACCCAGGTGAGGTCCATCCGCTCCTCGATCGCCGACAGGAACCGCGCGGCCTGCGCGTGGTTCCACGACTCGTTCACGTCGAACATGATGGCCGGCCTGCGGGAGTTGCGGCTGAGCGTGTCCCGCAGGATCTCCAGGCGGGGCAGGTCGCGGTCGAGGTCACGGCCGCCCTTGAGCTTGCCTGCCTTGAAGCCGCGGTCGGCGAACTGCTCGTAGAGAGCGGCGACCTCCTCGTCGGACAGGCCGTACTCCAGGCCGGAGGCGTAGCCGGGCACGAATCGCTCGCGCGCGCCGAGCATCCGCCAGAGCGGTTCGTCCGCCGCTTTCGCCTTGAGGTCCCAGAGGGCCATGTCGATGGCGCCGATCGTGCCGAAGGTCGAGCCCGAGTGACCGGCTTTGAACACCCAGTCGAGCATCCGGTCGTAGAGGGCGACCACCGAGCGGGGGTCCTCTCCCTCCACGGCGGGGAACACGCGCTCGATGTCGCTGTGCGCCCCGAGGCCGACGCCCTCGATGCCGGCGTCCGTCTCGATGATGAGGACGGGGACGGGTGTGGTGTTCCCGCTCTGCACGCCGTTGACGTCGCCGGTGACCCTCCCCCAGTCGTGGACGGTCGAGAGGCTGCGATATCCGGTGATCTTCATCGGTGGTACTCCTTGATTTCTGGCGCGGTCATTCCTTGGTTCCTCCCGCCGTCATGCCAGAGACGAGGAATCGCTGGGAGAAGAGGAAGACGATCAGGACGGGCAGGATCGACACGATGGTCGCGAGCGCCAGGGTCGGCAGCTGCACCGAGTCCGAGCCGGCCGAGCTCGGGTTGAAGGCCGGGGTGGCCGAGAGCAGCGAGGTGAGCCCGACCTGCACGGGGTATCCGTCACTCGACGGCAGCATCACGAACGGCAGGAAGAAGTTGTTCCAGTTCTGCACGAAGCTGAAGAACGCGACCAGCGCGACGATCGGCGCCGCCAGCGGCAGAGCCACCCTGGTGAACACCTGCAGCTCCGAGCATCCATCGATGCGGGCGGCGGCGAGCAGATCCCTCGGGATGCTCGTGGAGAAGTAGATGTACGTGAGGTAGACCCCGAACGGGAAGAACGACATCGGCAGGATCACCGACAGCGGGCTGCCGATCAGACCGACCGCGTTGAGTTCGAGGAAGATCGGGAGCACGAGCGCCGTGCTCGGGATGAGCATGACCACCAGGGTCAGCACGAGCATCGCCTTGCGCAGCCGGAACTCGGTGAGCGCGAGCGCGTATCCGGCCGGGACGCTGACGATGAGGGTGATGACCAGGGCGCCGATCGAGTACATGGCCGAGTTGCCGATCCACGTCGTCACCGCGCCGCCCTGGAAGGCGAACAGCTGGTTCCAGTTGGCGACGAAGTCGGACCACGAGCCGAGCGCGAACGGGTTGGACAGGATGAGCGCCTTCGACGACTTGGTCACGGCGAACAGCAGCCACACGATCGGGATGGCGAAGAACAGGACGAAGACGGCGAGGACGACGGCCGCGATGGAGCGCCCGCTCCAGCCGCGGAGGGCCGAGCCCAGTCCGCGGCGTTCGCTCTGGAGTGCTGTCATGGTCATTCCTTCTCGAAGAGGCCGCCGCGGGTGACGAACACCCACGAGAGGAGCAGCGCGACGACCAGCAGGATGAGCGAGATCGCGGCGGCGCCGTTGAAGTCGTTCTGCTGGAAGGCGTATTGGTACGCGAGCTGGTTGAGCGAGTAGTCGTTGGGGACGATCGCGTTGCTGGCCTGGCTGAGCAGCTGCGGCTCGACGAAGAGCTGGGTGCCGGCGGCCAGCGACATGACGCCCATGTACGCGATCCATTTGCGGAGCATCGGCAACTGGATGCGCAGGGCGATCTGGAACGCGTTCGCTCCGTCGATCCTGGCCGCCTCGAGGATGTCGGTGCTGATGTTGTTCAGCGCGCCGTACATGATGACGATCCAGCCGCCTGCACCCGTCCAGAACGCGATGATCGCGAAGATCGCCGGCAGGTTTCCCGGCTGGATCACCTCGACGAAGCTGTTCAGCCCCAGGAAGCGGAGGATGCCGCTGACCGGGCTGGCGGTGGGGTCGAGCACGAAGAGCCAGAGCAGGACGCTCGACGCGCCGGCGAGCGCGCCGGGCAGGTAGTAGATGAAGCGCAGGGAGGTGGCGGCCCAGCGCGCGCGGAGCGAGTGGACGATCAGCGCGAGCACGACCACGAAGATCACGAGGCTGATCAGCCAGATCACGAGGTAGACCGTGACGTGGAGCACGGCGGGCCAGAACCGGAAGTCGGTGACCACCGTCACGAAGTTCTGGAACCCGGCGAATCCGCCGTCGGCCGTGGTGAAGGCCAGGAGCACCGCATACAGCGCCGGGAGCACGCCGAAGGCGATCGTGAGCAGTGCGTAGAGCGAGATGAAGACGTAGCCGATCGGGGTGCGCCCAGGTGCCCGGCCGCCTGGCCGGGCTGACCGCCGGCGCCCGGAGGCGCCGACGGTCAGCTGGTCGCTCGGGGGAGCGAGTGTCATGTCAGTTCACCGTGTATCCGTCGACCTTGGCCTGGTTCTCGATGGCCGTCTGCCAGGTCGGCAGCAGGTCGACGATGGACTTGCCTCCGGTGATGGCCGGGGTCATGGTCTTCGCCCAGACGGCTTCCTGGCTGAAGACCGGGTAGCCCCAGCCGTCCCAGACCTGGGAGGCGGCGGTCACGATGGGCTTGAGCGGCGTCGCGAAGTACTTGCTCGACTCCTGCTTGGCGATCCACTTCTCCGCGGCCGGCGCGAACGCCGGGTATCCGGGGGCGAGGGCGACCTGGTAGTCGTCCGCCGTCGTGACGAACTCCGCGAACTTCGCAGCCGCCTTCAGGTTCTTCGAGTGGCTGGAGATGAACCAGGTGCCGCCTCCGACGTTTCCGGTGACCGCCTTGTCCTCACCCTTCCAGGTGGGAGGCTCTGCGACGCCGAGCTGTCCGGCCGGCACGTTCAGCGACTGCGCGTTGTTGAAGATGGCGCCCGCGTACCAGGCCGGGCCGGGCATCATCAGGACCTTGCCGCTGTAGTTCTTGACGAACTCCGGGGTGAAGACGCTCACGACGGGGACGGTCTTGTTCTCGCGGAGCGTGTCGAGCATCGATGCCGCCCGCTTGCACTCCTCGCTGTCCGTCTTGACCGTGACGGCTTTGGGACCGGTCACGTCGTTGGCCTGGCACTTACTCGCCCACATGAAGACCTCGGGGGTCCAGGCGTCGCCCGCCGTGCCGACGATGTAGCCGGGGTGCTCCTTGGCCACCTTCTCGCCGAGGGCCTGGTACTCCTCCCAGGTGGTGGGGACCGTGTAGCCGAACTGGTCCATCAGGGACTTGTCGAACCACAGCACCGCCTGCGCGAGGTCGTTGCGGAGGCAGTAGACCTTGCCCTCGACGGTGCAGGGGTTCAGGGCCCCTCCGGTGAACTTGCTCAGCGTGTCGCTGGGAACGAGCCCCTTGTCGAGCACAGCGGCGAAGGCCTGCTTGCCTCCCGACTTCTGGCTGGCCCAGGATGCGTCGCTGTTCTGGCTGGAGAAGACGACGTCCGGCCAGCCGCTGCCCGCCCTGTCGAAGAGTTGCATCTTCGTGCGGAACGAGTTGGAGCCGTTCGCCGATCCGTCGTACGTGACGACCTTGATCTTCGTTTCGGGATTGGCCTTCTCGAAGGCCTTCGCAGCGGACTGGCGGTCCGCGTCCACCCAGACGGTGATCGTCGAGGAGGTGTCCTGCTTGGCTTCGGGAAAGCCGTATGAACCGTTCGTGGTGCTTCCGCCGGTGCTGCAACCGGTGAGGGCGATCAGTGCCGCTGCGGCTCCGATCGCTGCCACCGTCAGCGCGGGCCTTCGGCTCGAACGCACCACAGTGTGGATTCCGACCATGAGATGTCCTTGTCTTGTCGACTTCGTTGACGACGCCGAGGAGGCGTAGTGCGAGCATAGAGCATACGTATGATGTTTGCCAAGAGGCAATCGCCTACCGGCCGAGCCAGCCCCCATCGACGGGCAGGATGGCGCCCGTGACGTACGCCGCAGCGTCGGATGCGAGGAACACGGCGGCCCCCGCGACGTCCTCCGCAGCACCCCAGCGACCGGCGGGGATGCGTTCGATGATCGACCGCGACCGCTGCTCGTCGTCCTGCAGCGCCTGGGTGTTGTCCGTCGCGATGTAGCCGGGAGCGATGCCGTTGACGGTCACACCCCTCCCCGCCCACTCGTTGGAGAGCGCACGCACGAGACCGGCGACACCGGACTTCGCCGCCGCATAGCCAGGCACGTTGATGCCGCCCTGGAACGAGAGCAGCGACGCGGTGAAGATGACGCGCCCCCGGCCGGCATCGAGCATCCGGCGCCCGAGCACCTGGCTGAGCAGGAAGCCGCTCGTCAGGTCCACCTCCAGCACCTCGTCGAACCACTCCATCGGATGCTCGGCGGCGGGCGCGCGGCGGATGACGCCCGCGTTGTTGACCAGGATGTCCACCGTGCGATCCCCGGCGACCAGTCCGTCGGCGAACGCCGTGACCTGCGCCCTGTCCGCGAAGTCGACCCTGTGCCCGGTGAAGGAGCGACCCATCCCGCGCACCCGGTCGGCGATCGCAGACGCCTCCGGATCGAGCGTCGCCGAGACGCCGACGATGTCCGCTCCGGCCGCGGCGAGCGCCTCGGCCATCGCGAACCCGATCCCGCGTTTCGCGCCCGTGACGACGGCGAGCCTGCCGGTCAGATCGAACGGGTTCATGCTCCGACCTCCACGAGCAGCTTCATGGCCTGGCCGGCCTCGAGCGCTTCGAACGCCGCCGCGACCTCGTCCAGGGCGACCACACGCGTGATGAGCTTCCCGGCCGGAATGGTGCCACCGGCCACCAGCTCGACCGCGCGCTCGAAGTCCTGCCGCTCGTACACCCGCGCACCCAGGATGGTGAGCTCGCGCCAGAAGACGCGGTGCAGGTCGAGCGGCCTCGGCTGCGAGTGGATCGCGACCACGACCACGGTGCCGCGCACCTTCGCCAGCCCGGTCGCGCCGAGCACGGCGGCCGCGGCGCCGGAGACCTCGAACACCACGTCGGCGCCCGCATCCCCGGTCCACTCGTTCACCCACGCCACCTGGTCGACCCCGGACGGGTCGATGGTGCGCAGCCCCATGTCCTCGGCGGCCGCCCTGCGGTTCGCGTCGATCTCCGCGATCACCACCTCGGCACCGGATGCGGTGGCCACCGTCGCGATGAGCACGCCGATGGGTCCTGCGCCGATCACGACGACCTTGTCCCCAGCACCCGCGCCGGATCGGCGGACATCGTGCACGGCCACGGCGACCGGCTCGACGAGCGCGGCATCCCGCAGCGACACGCCATCCGGGAGCCGGACGAGGGTGCGGGCCGGCACGTTCCAGTACTGCTGGAGCGCTCCGGGGCTGTCGATGCCGATGAAGTCGAGGTTCTGGCAGATGTGCTGGTTTCCGGCGAGGCAGGCCGGGCAGGTGCCGTCCCAGTCGAGAGGCATCACGGTGACCAGGTCGCCGACCGCCCAGCCGTCGACGCCCGGGCCGAGCTCGGCGATGGTGCCGGACATCTCGTGGCCGATGGTCGCCGGGGTGGTCACCCGCGCATCCATGTCGCCGTGGTAGACGTGCAGGTCGGTGCCGCAGATGCCGACGTACGCGACGGCGATCCTGACCTCCCCGTCGCGCAGAGCCGCCGGCTCGCGCTCCTCGACCGTGATCGTTCGTGCCCCTGTGTACTCTGCCGCCAACATCGCCGACTGCTCCTCTTCTCTGCGTTCACGCCTCGTCGCGCCGCTTCGACCCCTGGCGGGATGCGGCGACCACAGCTTAGATCAGAATATCGGCAAACATAATACGTATGCTGAGTTATCATCACGGACATGGAGAAGCGATGAATCCACGAACGAGCATCCCGGCGCGCACCCTGCGCACGGGAGCAGCGGTGACGGAACTCGGCCTCGGCGCCGCCCAGTTCGGCAACCTCTTCCGCGAGACCACGGATGAGGAGACCGAGCGTGCGGTCGCCACAGCGCTCGGCGCCGGCATCCGCTATTTCGACACGGCCCCGCACTACGGGCTCGGGCTGTCGGAGCGGCGGCTCGGTGCCGCTCTGCGTGCGAACGATGCGCGGCGTGACGAGCTCGTGCTCTCGTCGAAGGTCGGCAGGCTGCTCGTCGACAGCCCGGAGACCGCCGACCGGCTCGACGACGACGGGTTCGTCGTGCCCGCCGACCGCAGACGCGTCTGGGACTTCAGCAGAGACGGCATCCTCCGCTCGGTCGAGTCGTCGCTCGAACGCCTCGGAACGGACCACCTCGACATCGCGTACCTGCACGACCCGGACGACCACTGGCCGGAGGCGTCGACCACCGGCATCGGGGCACTCGTCGAACTCCGCGACCAGGGCGTCGTGCGCGCCATCGGGGCCGGGATGAACCAGTCGGCGATGCTGACGGCGTTCGTCGAGCAGACCGACGTGGATGTGGTGATGGTCGCCGGCAGGTTCACCCTGCTCGACCAGTCGGCGCTGACCGACCTCCTTCCCGCGGCGCTGCGCCGCGGGGTGTCCGTGGTCGCTGCGGCGGTCTACAACTCCGGCCTGCTGAGCAGCCCGACCGTCGACAGGGCCGCGCACTTCGACTACGGAACGGCCCCGGCGGCCGTCGTCGAACGTGCGGAGGCGCTTGCGGAGGCGTGCGCGCGGCACGGCGTGAGCCTGCCGGAGGCGGCCGTCCAATATCCGCTGCGGCACCCGGCCGTCGTCTCCGTGGTGACGGGGATGCGCACCGCCTCCCACGTGCGGAGCACGGCGGACCGGTACGCGGCGACCATCCCGGATGCGCTCTGGGAGGAGCTGGACGCGAGCGGCCTGGCGGCCGACCCGGCGCGCATCCACTGACGCCCGCCCCGCCGCCCTCTGCCGCCAGCCCTCCGCGCCCGCGCCGTTGTAGCATTCCAGGGGACCGCTCCGGGGTGGCTCGGGAAGGATTCGACTGTGGCCGTGACGCTCCGCGAGGTGGCTGCAGCGGCCGGCGTGTCCATCAAGACCGTCTCGAACGTGATCAACGGCTACGCGTATATCAGCGACGCAACGCGGGCGGCCGTCGACGCCGCTATCGCCGAGCTCGGCTACCAGCCCAACCTGTCGGCGCGCGGCCTGCGCTCCGGACGCACGGGCGTGATCAGCCTCGTGATCCCCGACCTCAAGAACCCGTACTTCGCCGAGCTCGCCGACTCCGTGATGCGCGAAGCCGCCACGCACGACGTCGCGGTGTTCATCCAGCAGAGCGGGGGCGACCGCGACAGGGAGCTCGCGATCCTGCGCGGCCCGCAGATGCGGATGGCGGACGGCATCCTGTTCAGCGTCGCCGGCCTCGGCCAGGAGGACGCCGCCCTCGTCGACGTGCCGACCCCGATCGTGCTGCTGGGCGAGCGGATCTTCCACGGTCCCGCCGACCACGTCACGATGATGAACATCGCGGCCTCCCGGGCGGCCACGGAGCACCTGCTGTCGCTCGGGCGTCGCCGGATCGTCGCGCTGGGCGCGCATCCCGGTGAGGTCGTGGGCTCGGCCGGGCTGCGGCTGGCCGGGTACCGCGAGGCTCTGGAGGCGGCCGGGGTCGAGTACCGCGACGAGCTGGTGCTCGAAGCCGGGGAGTGGCGCCGCGTCGACGGCGCGCGCGCCATGCGGACGTTCCTCGAGACCGGCATCGACGTGGACGGCGTCGTGGCCTTCAACGACTCGCTGGCATTCGGCGCGATGCGCGCCATCGAGGACCGCGGGTTCCGCATCCCGGACGACGTGGCGGTGATCGGCTTCGACGACCTCGACGAGACGAGGTACTCCATCCCGACCCTGTCGTCGATCGAGCCCGGCCGCGACGACATCGCGGAGACGGCCGTGCGCCTGCTGCTGGCGCGGATCGGCGGCGACACCACTCCGTTCCAGGAGCACGAGGCGCCGTTCCGGCTGGTCGCCCGCGAGTCGACCGCTCGCTGACCGCGCGTCTCCGAGCCGGGGTTGACAGGGCGCCCCGGAATGTCGGATAGTCTTCCTACAACGTTATAGGTAAACGTTGTACTACGACGAAGGAAGCCAACGAATGTCTGACTCCACGATCATCCTCGACCGCGCGAACACGGTCGGCCCCGTGCGCCGCCGCACCTTCGGCGCCTTCGTCGAACACCTCGGCCGGTGCGTGTACGACGGCCTGTACGAGCCCGGCCACCCGACCGCCGACGCCGACGGTTTCCGGCGGGATGTGGTCGACCTCGTCAAGGAGCTCGGCACCAGCACCGTCCGCTATCCAGGAGGCAACTTCGTCTCCGGCTTCCGCTGGGAGGACTCCGTCGGCCCACGCGAGAGCCGCCCGGTGCGCCGCGACCTCGCCTGGCACTCGCTGGAGACCAACCAGGTGGGACTCGACGAGTTCTCCCGCTGGCTCAAACTGACGAACTCCGAGCTGATGCTCGCCGTCAACCTCGGCACCCGCGGCATCGAGTCGGCGCTCGACCTGCTCGAATACGCCAACCACCCGTCCGGCACGGCGCTCAGCGACCAGCGCATCGCCAACGGAACGCCCGAACCGCACAACATCCGGATGTGGTGCCTCGGCAACGAGATGGACGGCCAGTGGCAGACCGGCTACCTCACGGCCGACGACTACGGCAAGCTCGCCGCCAGGACCGCCGCGGCGATGAAGATGGCGGACAAAGACCTCGAACTGGTCGCCTGCGGCTCCTCCGGCTCCGGGATGCCCACCTTCGGCGAGTGGGAGCGCGTCGTCCTGGAGCACGCATACGACCACGTCGACTACATCTCCGCGCACGCCTACTACCAGGAGCGCGGAGGCGACCTCGGGTCGTTCCTCGCCTCGTCGGTGGACATGCAGTACTTCATCGACACGGTCGTCGCGACCGCCGACCACGTCGGATACCGCAAGAAGAGCACGAAGAAGATCAACATCTCGTTCGACGAGTGGAACATCTGGTACCTCGACGAGCACCAGGCTTCCGACGAGATCAACGACGAGTGGCGCGTCGCCCCGCGCCAGCTCGAAGACGTCTACTCGGTCGCGGACGCCGTGGTGCTCGGCAACCTGCTGATCACCCTCCTGAAGAACAGCGACAGGGTGACCTCGGCCTCCCTCGCCCAGCTGGTCAACGTGATCGCCCCGATCATGACGGAGCCGGGCGGGGACGCCTGGCGCCAGACCACGTTCTTCCCGTTCTCGGTCACCAGCAGGCTGGCGCGCGGCACGGTGCTGCGCCCGGCCATCGACTCGCCGACCTACACCACCGCGGTCCACGGCGATGCAGCGGTGGTGGATGCCGTCGCCACGTTCGACGACGAGACCGCGACCGGCGCGGTGTTCCTCGTGAACCGCGACCAGACCGCATCCCGGACCGTCACCATCGACGTGCGCGACCTCGGCGCATCCCGGATCGACGAAGCGGTCACGCTGGCCGACGACGACGTCTACGCGAAGAACACCCTCGAGAACCAGACGCGTGTCGGCCTCACGCCGAACACGTCGGCGGCGATCGAGGACGGCCGCCTCACGGTCGTGCTGCCGCCCGTGTCGTGGACGGCCGTGTCGTTCGGCTGACGCCGGTCACTTCGTCTTCGACAGCTTGTCGATCCAGGCCAGCGCCACGGCCGACAGGATGAAGACGCAGTGGATGACCACCTGCCAGAAGACGCCCTCGCTGGTGTACTTCTCGCTGCCGAGGACGCCGCCGTTGGCTGCTCCGATGTCGGCGACGGCGATGAACGTCTTCAGCAGGTGGATGGAGGAGATGCCGATGATCGCCATCGCCAGCTTCACCTTGAGCACATTGGCGTTGACGTGCGACAGCCACTCGGGCTGATCGGGGTGTCCCTCCACGTTCACGCGTGAGACGAACGTCTCGTAGCCGCCGATGATCACCATGATGAGCAGGTTCGCGATCATCACCACGTCGATCAGCCCGAGGACGGCGAGCATGATGTCCGCTTCCTCGATGTGCGTCGGGTGGGCGACCACGTCCTCGGCGATGTGCCACAGCTCCACCATGAAGACGTAGACGTAGATCAGCTGAGCGACGATCAGGCCGAGGTAGAGCGGGGCCTGCAGCCACCGGCTGGCGAAGATCAGCGAGCTGATCCCGCGCTGCGGAGCGTTCGGACGGCGCGGCGACGGCTGCTCTGCCTGGGTGGGGGCGAGGACGGGTGGGGCAGTCTCTGACACGGGGGCTTCCTCACGTATTCGGGAGGGAAAGCCTAAACGGGCATTTATGTGAGAACGCTCAGGATCGGGCGTTCAGTGCCAGCACCTGCTCGGTGAACGCCCGGGCGCCGCCCTGGGCCGGATGGCGCACGGCGGGCGCATCCACCCCCTCCGCTGCGAGCGCGCCCTGCGCCTTCCTGCCGACAGCGACGATGGTCTGGATGCCGAACGCCCTGGCCAGTTCGAGGGCGACGGGTGTTCCGTCGCGCACCTCGGCGGGCCGCGGAGTGCGGTTGGTGCGCGGGTCTCCGGCGACGAACGGGTGGTGCGGGTAGATCGGCCAGGTGAGCGGCAGCGGCCCGCGCCAGTCGGCGAGCGCCGCCCAGACCACCCTGCTCGACGCCTCCCACGGGGCCTGTGGATGCTCGGGCAGCTCCAGCCCGGGAACGGCGCGCGCGGCGGGCCCGCCCTCTCCGGCCTCGCGCGCGGAGACGAACGGGACGCCGGTGACCGTCATGCCGCGCCAGCCCGGCGCCTCGGCGAGGAGCAGCACGCTGGTCCCGTGCACGGCGGCGAGGTAGCGGCGGAGGTTGCGCTCCCGCATCCGGCCGAGCTCGTCGTCGCCGTAGAGGTACTCCGCGTCCGGCGGCACCGGCACCGCGTCGAGCAGGCGAAAAAAGGTGTCGAGCATCCCTTCATGGTCGCAGACAGGGCAGAATTGTCCCACCTCGCGCCGCGGGGCCGAGAGTCGGAGCGAAGGGTCCCGGATGCCGACCATCATCCTCGTGGGGTTCGCCGCGATCGTGCTGTGGTCGCTGGTCGCTCATCGGTTCGAGCGCAGCGGGATCGCCGGGCCGCTGGCGCTGGCCCTGATCGGTTCGCTGGTGGTGCTCATCGACATCCCGGCGTTCGTCGAGGCCGTCGACAGCGATGTGGCCGAGCACGTGGTGGAGCTGATCCTGGCCGTGCTGCTGTTCGTGGACGCCTGCGAGGTGAAGGGCGGCGTCTTCGGCGGCGAGGGCAAGATGATCGCGCGGCTGGTGCTGATCGCGCTCCCGCTGTCGCTCGCGCTCGTGGTCGTCAGCGGGCTCTGGCTGCTGCCCGGCGTGAACCTGTTCGTGCTCATCGTCATCGCCTGCGTCGTGATGCCGACCGACTTCGCGCCGGCGACGGCGCTGCTCCGCTCTCCGAGGATCCCGGCCAGAGTGCGGCAGATCCTCAACGTGGAGAGCGGGTACAACGACGGCCTCATCTCCCCGATCTTCGGTATGTCGCTGGCCATCGCGGTGGTGCTGCCAACGCTGATCAAGGTCGCGGACAGCGGCACGGAGCCGTCGCACAGCACCGAGACCGAACTGGAGAAGAACGTCGAGGACTTCATCAACGCGTTCTTCGGCGCCGTGCCGGCGACCATCGTCGCCATCCTCGTCGGTGTGCTCCTCGGCGGCGCGATCGGTCTGCTCACCCGGTGGGCGTCCGGCCGTGGCTTCGCCAACCCGACCGGCGTGCGCATCGTCATGCTGGTCACCCCGCTCCTCACCTACGGGATCGCGACGATCCACGGGGTCGGCGCCAACGGTTTCGTCGCCGCCTTCGTCGCCGGGGTGATGTTCCGCTTCACCCGCACGCGCAAGACCGGGCAACTGTCGATCGCGCACGACGAGCTCGTGCTGGTGGAGGAGGTCGGCGTCCTCGCGACCAACTTCGTCTGGTTCGTCCTCGGCGCCATGACCACCGACATGATCGTCAGAGGCGTCGACTGGATGCTCCTGCTGGTCGCGCTGCTCGCGCTCACCGTGTTCCGCGCCGCGCCGGTCTACCTGGCGACGCTCGGCTCATCCATCTCGTGGCGGGACCGCACGATCGTGGGGCTCGTCGGGCCGCGCGGAGCCGCATCCATCGTCTTCGGCCTGCTGGCGTTCAACAAGCTGCCCACCGGCGCCGGAGACGACGTCTGGGATGTCGCGGTGCTGACGGTGGTCTCGAGCATCATCCTGCACGGCCTGGTCGCGCCGTACATCGTGAAGCGGCTGCCTGCCCGGGTCTGATCGCGTCAGGCGAGCTCCACCAGGCGGGCGTGGGCGTACTCGCAGACGAGGGCATGCAGGTAGACGGCCTGCGGTACATCCACGTTGGAGTCCATGCGCAGGCTCAGCGCGCCGGTCTTCCAGTGCCGGAACGTGTCGTCGTCGCAGACCACCGCGAGCAGCTCGAGGAGCGAGTCGTCGAACCGGATGGAGTGGATCGCCCTGCGGTACTCCTCCAGGGTGAGCGCCATCGAGAACGGGATGTTCATGAAGCAGAGGGCGGTCTGGATGTCCAGCCTGAGCAGCCGGCGGCGGCCGCGCTCCGGGTCGATGGAAGGGATATCCAACCGCTGCAGGTCGAGGGGTTCGCGCCGGGTGACCGGAACGCCGTCCAGCGCGATGAACACGTCGTAGACGTTCACGTCGTGCTCGACCACGGCGTGGTCGCCCAGTCCGGCGAGGGTCACCGGCCGCAGGGTGACCGGCTCCATCGCGGCGGGGGTGTTGCGGATGAGGAAGTTCACGAGGTTGGTCTCGACCACGAAGTGCCGGATCAGCAGCTCCACCGCATCCGGATGCACGAACCGGCGCAGGAACCAGACGCAGAGCACATCCATCGTGCCGAGCGACATCCAGCGGAACGGCAGCACCCGCTTGACGATCGAGACCAGGGCGACGATCACCCGGGACAGCACCCGGGCGATCGGGTACAACCAGCGCCGGGACAGCCGCCGCTGGTCGTCCAGGATCTTCCGCACCAGCGCGCGGTCGAGCGGGATGGACGGGTCGGCGGAGATCGCATCCCACATGCTCGGGTCGGACAGCCCTACCTGCGGCATGTCACTGATCCAGTTCCTCGAGCTGCAGCACGTACAGCCTCGCGACCACCTGCGCGCAGCGCACGATGTCGTCGGCCGCGGCGTCGTCGATGATGCCGGAGGTCAGGATCGCCTCCAGAGCCCCGGTGTGCTCGGCGTCCGCATCCTGGTGGTAGCGCATGAAATGCACCTGGTTGTCTGCGAGTCCGAGCACCTCCTGGAACCGCGCGGCCCAGCCGGCCGCCCGCTTCGCGCCGAGCCCCTCGATGATGAACATCGCGCCGAGCAGGCCCACCGGGTTCGGGCGGTCGGCGTAGTGGAACATGTAGCCGGACAGCGCCTCGGAGCCGAGGTTCTTCCTGCCGGCGCGCAGCTCATCCAGCGATCCGCCGATCGCCACGTAGTCGCGTTCCAGCATGAGGTAGTCGCGGTGCTCCTCCTCCGCGTGGCGGATCGCCGCCGACCGCAGGGTGAAGTGGTCGACGTCGAAGCTGGACGCCGCGCGGGAGATCCACAGCGACCCGTCGACCACCTGCTGCCGGAGGTTGAAGAGCAGCCTGCTGTAGTCGTCGATGGTGACCGTGCCCTCGGCGAGCCTGCTCAGGATGGGGACCCGATCCAGCCGCTCCTCCAGGTCGGCCCACACCTCGGTCAGGCGGGTGACGAGGGATTCGGCGACGGCGGTCGCGTCTGGCGTGGCTGTGGCTGTCGTCATGTCACTGCTCCTTGGTGGTGTTCTGCGTGCTGGTGTTCTGCGGGGCTCCCGGCCCCACAACGGTGAGGTGGGCGAAGGCGAACGAGAACCGGCCGGACTCCGGCACGGCGAGAAGCACGGTGTCCCCGACGGCGAACCGTCCGGTGCTCCACGCCTCCTCCAGCGCGATGAAGATGCTGGCGGAGCCGGTGTTGCCGCGGCTCTCCAGGTTGGAGAACCAGCGGTCGGTGTCCAGGGTGGGCAGGCGGCGGCGCAGGGAGTCGAATGCGAGGTCCCTGAACGTGTTGGTGCTGTAGTGGCAGATCACGTGGTCGAGGTGCTTCACATCCACCAGGCCGATGTCGACCAGCTCCTCGAACTGCTTCAGCCCGGCCTCCGCCAGCTCGTCGAGCACGCTCACGTCCTGCCGCAGCAGGAACATCCCCGCCGCATCCGCCTCGGCGACGCTGACGTCCTGCCAGGTGCTCCCGACGCTCGCCTCCGTGCCGTCCATCCCCGCCCGCATGCACACCGGATGCTCGTGGGCGAGCGACACCTGCCGCACCCAGTCGAGCCGCAGCGACGGCCTGCTCGGGTGCGGCTGGAACTCCAGCACCACCGCCCCGGCGCCGTCGGAGAGCATCCAGCGCAGGAAGTGCGAGTCGAGCCCTGCGCGCTTGCCGTCGAACCGGCGCTGCCGGAGGCTCCGACTGGGCAGCTCGGAACCGACGACGGCGGCCCGTGGATGGTCGCCCAGCCGGATCTTGCTCGCGGCGGCATCCAGGGCGGCGAGGCTCGACGCGCACACGCCGGAGGCGGACAGCACCTGCATGGGGCCTCCGCCGAGCCTGCCGTGCACCATCGACGCGAAGCCGGGCACGAGCACGTCGCCCATCGTGGTCGCCGTCGCGAGCATCCGAAGGTCGGAGGCCGGGATCCCGCGGTCGTCCAGGGCAGCCTGCAGCGCCTTGACCGCGAGCTCTTCGTTGAGCTCCGTCGGCTCGCCGTGCTCGTCGAGCGCGTAGTGCCGCTTCCGGATGCCGTTCGCAGCCAGCACCCGACGGCGGATGCGCTCGGTCACCGGGTCGTCGCCGCCGAGCCTCGCCGCGATGCCGTCGTTGTCGACGGGCTCCCCCGGGAGGTAGCTCCCGAAGCCGGTCAGGTATGCGCTTGCCGTCATGGCGCGATTCGTGTCATCGGAGGCGTCCTTTCGGTCAGGCAAACATACCTGACACCAGTTTTCGGACCCGCGACCGTCGAAGCTACCCCCCTTTGTGTCGTCGTCTGTCCCTCCCTCGCGCACGCCGCGTCAATTGTATATCGGATATACCCTTTTGAATATAAATCTTTGTCGTCGCAAAGATGTGAAACTGGCGCCCTAGGGCTGGCCCCTCCGCGACGCGTCACACGACCTGTCCGGTGAGAACTGAGAAAGGAATCGCATCCCCATGCGAAGCAAGAGATCACATTCACACGCTGCAGCCACGAGGCTCTGCGCCCTCGCGGCGTTCGGCGCACTGACCGTCGGGTCCGCCGGGCTCGCCGCGCCGGCGAGCGCGACGACGCTCCAGGAGACGGGTTCGGCGCCGACCACCATGCTCGGATGGTCGGAGAGGACCGTCGGCAGCCACGACGAGTGGCGCGGCGACTTCACCCTGCGGGTGAAGTCCGGCACGGTTCCGTCCAAGATCGAGTGGAACTACGCCCCGTACAACCCGGCCGCCTGGGCCGCTCTGACCAAGGTTGCCTCCGTCCAGGCCTCCGTCGCCAGCGTGTACTCGATCGTGCAGACCGTCCAGGACGGCGAGGAGGACGTGCTGTACATCAGCGCCCGCGGCGACGCGTCCGTGCCCGCGGTCGCGCAGTCGATCACGTACCAGCTGGGCCTCCGCATCACGATGGCAGACGGGACCACGACCACGACGCATGCCGTGGAGAACGTCGGCAGGAACGCATCCACCGGCCGCCCCGTGCCGATCGAGGCGTGGGGGACGACCACCTCCACCCTCCCCGGCTATTACGGACCGAACTCGGAGACCGGTTGGGGCAACGTCGTCGCCGCCGACAGCTCTGACGCCCTCCTCGGAGTGAAGTTCCACGTCGACGCGCTCAACTCCGGCCGCTCTGCCGCCAACGGCTGCGACGTGACGGACTCCCTGTACTACCAGTTCGTCCGCGGCGACGACGGAACGCCCGCGTCGGTCACGCCGACCCCACAGCTGATGAGCATCGCGAACCACTCGGCGGGCGTCAAGGGCGCTGTGCTCGTCAACGAAGGCCGGTTCTCCCTCGACGCTCCGGGATACTACAAGCTGGTGATCTGGCCGCAGGCCTCCAGCTCGAAGGACACCGCCCCGCAGGACTGCACCGGCGTCTCGTACGACCCGGCCGTGCTGAGCGAGAGCACCCAGGTCGGCAGCGTGTTCTGGAAGATGCCCACCACGCTCGCGCAGCCCGTCACCGCGGTGACAGTCGCAACGCCGGCGGACAGCGAGGTCGTCTCGACCACGAAGCCGGTGTTCTCCGGTACGGGACACCCCGGGGCCACCGTCGAGGTGAAGGCCGACGACGGCACGCTGCACGGCAGCGCACTCGTGGATGCTGACGGCCAGTGGTCGGTCGAGGCCGCGAACCACCACGCCGACGGCGAATACGCCGCCACCGTGACGCAGACCGCGGGAGCCGACGTCAGCTCGGCGTCGGTGGCGTACAGCGTCAGCACCGTCACCGCGGTCACCGCGGTCACCCTCACCTCCCCCGCCGACGGCGAGACCGTCACCGTCGCGCGGCCGGTGTTCTCCGGCACCGGGCACCCGGGAGCGAGCGTGGTCGTCCGCGGAAGCAGCGGTTTCGTGCTCGCGATCGCCACGGTCGACCCCGCGGGCACCTGGTCGGCCACGTCGACCATCGAGCTCGGGAACGGCGCATACGTCGGGGTGATCGAGCAGACGTTCGGCGCATCCACGACCACCGCAGCTCTCCGGTACTCCGTCGTTCGCACGCCGGACGCTCCCGCCATTCCGTTCGCCGTGACCAGCCCCACGGTCGACGGCACGCTCGTCAGCATCAGGCCCATCTTCCGCGGCACCGGCACGCCGGGCGCGACGGTCGAGGTGCACGGCAACAGCGGTCGCGTGATCGCCAGCGCGACCGTGGATGCAAGCGGAAACTGGTCGGCGCAGTCGACCGTCGACCTCGAATCCGGCCCATACATCGGCGCCATCCACCACACCACCGGTGGCGCGACCACGGTGAACCCGATCTCGTACCGAATCGCGAGCGCCGTCACCCTGACCAGCCCGGTCAGCGGCGGCACCGTGTCCGGCCCCGTTCCCACGTACTCGGGCCGCGGAGACGCCGGAGCGACGGTGCTGGTCCGCGGATCCTCCGGCCGGACGGTCGCGACGACCACGGTCGGCGCGGACGGCACCTGGTCGGCCGACGCGCTGTTCGATCTGACCGCCGGCGAGTACGTCGGCTTCGTCGTGCAGATCATCGACGAGGTCGAGACCCACACCGTTCCCATCTCGTACACGGTCTCCTAACGACCGTTCACACCACGCAGGGACACCAGGCGTGACCCGCTCACCGCGAGCGGGTCACGCCTGACCCGCCTCTACGGCCGGAGCCCCACCCGCGGGTGCCGTCCTGCCGCAGCGAGCGCCGCATCCACGTCGGCCAGCCGGAAGGTCTCGCCCACCTGCGCCGCGAACGGGTAGCGCTGCCACGCGCCGGCGAGGTATCGCACGGCCTCCGCCAAATGGCGAGGGGCGTAGTTGTGGACGCCGCGGATGGTGAGCAGGCGGCGGACCAGCTGCTCGGGGTCGATGGCGAGGTCTGGACCGGGGGAGACCGAGCCGACGAGCACGAGGACGCCGCCGACGTCCACGGCGTGGAACAGCGAGCGCACGGCCGTCGGTGCCCCGGAGAGTTCCAGCGCGATCGTCGGCGCAGCACCACGACCGCCCGCTGCGGCGAGGGCGGCGTTGAGGCCGCCGGGGGCGTCGATGGCGACCCGGGGGTCGCTGACCGCCGCCGCGCCGAACGCGAGCGCAGCATCCCGGCGTTCGGCGATCGGGTCGCTGACCACGACGTGCGCGCCGGCGTCGGACGCCATCGCGGTCGCCGTGAGACCGAGCATCCCCGCCCCGGCGACGAGCACGAGCGCGCCCTCCAGGGGGGTGATCCCGGATGCCGCCTCCAGCGCAGCCGCGACCGTCGCGGTGGCGCACGATGCCGGCGCCAGCACCTCGGCGGGCACGTCCTCGGGGACGGCGACCATCGGGGTGCCGTCGAGGATGTGGCCGTGTGTGGCGAAACCGCCGGACAGCTCCCAGCCCCTGCGCATGCGCTCGTGACCGTACTTCTGCAGGTTCGCGCATTTCTGCGGCAGGCCGCGACGGCACCTGCTGCACCGTCCGCACGGCACCGCGACCGACCAGACGATCCTCTCGCCGAGGCTCACCCGGTGACCGTCGATCGTCTTCGCTCCGCCGCGGCCGAGCGCGACCACCCTGCCCACCTGCTCGTGCCCGAGGATGAGCGGCGTCGGCGCCGACCGGTGCCCGAGGACCGTGTGCACGTCCGAGCCGCACACCGTCGCCAGCTCGATCTCGACCAGAGCGTCCCCCGGCGACAGCCGCACCCCCGGCACGGCCACCGCCTCATGCAGATGACCCTCCCCCGGCCACACCATCGCTGTCGCCGACGGATAGACGCTGACCCCTTTCCCCAAGCGCGCTGGTGGTTCCACCACGCGCGGGGTCACCGCCCGCACGGTCATCGTCCGGCGGTGTCGTCGAGGCCGAGCAGCTCAGCGAGGTCGGCGATGCTCGCGATGACCGCGTCGGCCCCCGCTTCGGTCAGTGTCTCCTCGTCGTGGGCGCCGGTGAGCACGCCGACAACGAGGCCTGCCCCTGCGGCGATTCCGGATGCGATGTCGCTCGCCGTGTCTCCGACCACGACCATGCCCTCCACGCTCGTTCCCCCCGTGCGCAGCAGTGCCGTCAGCGGGAGGTCGGGGAACGGACGGCCGCGACCGGCCTCCGCCGGGCTCAGGGTGAGGTCTGCGAGGTCGCGCCAGCCGAGCGCATCCAGGACGGCATCCTGGGTCGGGCGGGAGAAGCCGGTGGTCAGCGCGACTTTCACCCCCAGCTGCCGCAGGTGCCGGATGAGGTCTTCCGCACCAGGGACGGCGCGCAGCCCTTCGCTCGCCGCGAGCTCGCCGTACGCGGACTCGAACAGGGCGTTGGCGTGCTGCGCCTGGTCTTCGTCGTCGGTGAGGGCGCGGAAGACGGCGATCTTGGACTGGCCCATCGTCTCGCGCACGTAGTCGAGCGCCTGCTCGCGCTCCTCCGGCGTGCTGCCGATGCCCGCCGCGTCCGCCGCGCGCTCGAAGGCGCGCTCGACCAGGCCGTCGTCGACGACGGTGGTGCCCGCCATGTCGAGCACGACGAGTTCGAGGTCTGCGTCGAGGTCGTCGGCGTCGTCGAGGTCGTCGTCACTGAACTCCTCGTCGTCCTCCCAGTCCTCGTCCGTCGCGTCGTCGGCGGCGTGCTCGTCGACCGCCGTCCCGGTGGATGCGCGGCCGAAGTCGTCGAACTCGCTGGTGATGATTCCGTCATCAGTGCTCATGGTCGGTGCCCTTCTGTGGTGGTTCAGGTGAAACTCGTGAAACGGGTGGAGGTGGGGTCTCAGCCCACGCGCGCTGCGCCGGGTGCGCCGGCTGCGCCCGCGGTGGCGAGAACGCCGGACGCCGACGAGAACAGCTCGTCGACCACCCGCTCCGCGAGGCCGAGGCCGGTCGTCATCCCGATGCCGGTGGTCACCGAGACCACGCGCACTTCGGGGGCCGGCGCGGCGACGAGGAACTCGTCCGGTGCGGAGGCGTAGACGCCCTGCCACCGCTCCCTGACCCGGATGCGGTCGGTGCCGAACAGCAGCCGCGCCTGTTCGAGCAGCAGGTCGTACGCCGCCTCCGACTGGAACGGAGGGACATCGGCCCCTCGGTAGTGCGTGTCGCCGACGATCAGCCCGCCATCCGGCCGCTGCGTGTACATCTGGTTCAGATCGAGTGCCGACAGCTCGGGATGCTCCTCCGCCAGCCGCTCGCGCAACGCCGCTGCGCTCGGCGTGTGCGCGAATCCGGCGTACCGCACCAGGGACCAGCCCGTCAGCAGCGGTGCGCTGAGCGGCCGGTCGAGTTCCGCATCCACCAGCATCATGTCGAGTCCGCAGCGTTGGATGCCGTGCGCCTCGGCGAGGCCGGGGAAGAGGTGGTCGACGTCGTGATTGACGGCGACGACGACCGCGTCGGCGGACAGCGTGCCGCGCGTGGTGTGCACGGCCCCGGTCTGCACGCCGAGCACGGCGGTCTGCCAGAAGAAGTCCACGCCGTGCGCATCCAGCCAGCGCACGATCGCCGGGGCGGCCTCGCGCGGATCCACCTGCAGGTCGCGCGGCAGCCACGCCCCACCGATCGCCACACCGTCCGCGACCGGGATGCGCTCACGCACCTCCGCCGGCGTGAGCAGCCGCACGTCGGAGCCGCCCCTCCTCTGCCGGAACTCGTCGAGCACGGCCAGCTCGTCCTGCGCCTGCGCGACCACGACGGTCCCGCTCTCCCGCAGCCAGAATCCCGCCTCGGGGGCGAGCGTCAGCCAGAGCTCCCTCGCCAGCTCGGCGTACGCGCGCGCCTCGCCTTCCTGCCCGGTGATGCAGAGGTGCCCGAAGTTGCGGACGGACGCCCCGACGACGCTCGACGCCCTGTCGACGACAGCGACCGTGAGGCCGCGCCGCAACGCGGCGACCGCGTGCCCGAGTCCGACGATGCCGCCGCCGACGATGGCGAGGTCGTAGTGTCTGCCCATCCCAGTGCCCTTCCTGCCCGAGGCGCCGCTCATCGCAGCGCCTTCCTCATCCAGACCGCGATCCCCTCCACGATGAAGACGGTCGCCATGATCACCAGCACGAACGCGAAGACCTCGTTCCAGGCCGACACGCGTGCCGCGTTGTTCAGGTAGAAGCCGATCCCCCCGCTGCCGACCACGCCGAGCACGGTCGCCGCACGGATGTTGCTGTCGAACAGGTAGAAGCTGTGGCCGACGAACGCGGGAACGCTCGGAGGAACGGTGGCCGACGTGTACACCTGCAGGCGGCGGGCGCCGACCGCGGTGAGCGCACGCTGCGGCCCGCCCGGCACCTCCTCGATCGAGTCGGCGAACAGCTTGCCGAGCAGGCCGACGCCGCCGAACGCCAGAGCGAACACGGCAGCGGTCGGACCGAGCCCGGTGATGATGATGAGCACGATCGCGAGCACCAGCTCCGGGACGCCGCGAACGGCGACGAGGATCACGCGGAAGATGTTGCGCGTCGCGGCGTTCGGGGCGACGTTCCTCGCGGCGAGCGAGCCGACCACGAGCGAGAACAGCAGACTCACCACGGTCGCGGCGAGCGCGATCAGCACGGTGTCCCGCATGGCGACCGCGATCTGCTCCACCGAGTACGGCTCGAAGGTCGGCGGCCAGAACTTGATCAGCGGCAGGTTGCGCCAGAACGTGAGGAAGTCGCCCCAGTGCACCTGCGCGATCAGCAGGGCGCCGACGATCACCACGCCGGTGAGCACCCAGGTGATCGTGTTCCTCACGCGGCGGGCACCGAGGCTGCGGGCGGCGCCGCCTCCGAGCATCCCGCGCCGGACGGTCGAGGAGACGACCTCCATCAGCACGCACAGCGCGAACATGACGAGCGCGAGCGCCATGGCGGTGCGGTAGTCGAGGGTGGCGAGCGCCTTCCACATCTCGTAGCCGAGCCCGGCGACGCCGACGTAGCCCAGGATGATCGACCCGCGCAGGTTGATGTCGTTGCGGTGCAGGACGGTCGCGACCCAGCTGGGAGCGACCTGCGGCACGATGCCGGAGAAGAACTCCTGCGCCTTGCTGCCGCCCGCAGCGCGGATGGCGAGCCTCGGCCCTTCGTCGATCTGCTCGATGGCGTCGGCGAACAGCTTCGAGATCATGCCGACCGAGTGGATGCCGATGGCCAGGATGCCCGGAAGCGTGCCGAGCGTGAACAGCACGGCGAAGACCATCGCGAGGACGACATCCGGGATGGACCTGGCCATGACGGTGATGAACCGACCGGCCCACTGCGCCGCCCTGTTCGGGCTCGTGTTGGCGGCGGCGAGGTAGGCGACGGGCACCGAGATGATCGCGGCGAGCAGGGTGCCGAGCACGACCATCCCGAGCGTCTGGCCGATCGCGGGCCACAGCACGTCGGGCGCAGGAAGACGGAGCGGGACGATCCGGCCGAAGAAGGCCTCGGCCTTCGGGATGCTGCGAACGACGGTATCGAAGCTGACGCCGAGGACGGGGAACGCGATGATGCCGGTGGCGAGCAGCGCGATCAGGACGACGACGGCGGCGACCCTGGACGCGGGCGGCCGTGGGCGGCGGAGCGCAGCAGTGGATGCGCGCGCGTCGGCGAGCGGGACGGTGGCCATCAGGCGCGCGGGGCGGCGGTCGGGGCGGCGAGGTCGAGCTCAGCCGCATCCACTTCGGCGGCGAGCTCGTCGTCGATGACCGTCAGCTCGCGGGTGGTGGCGGCGGCCCTGCCGTAGATCTCCATCACCTGCGCCTTGTCGAGTCCGGCGGTGGGGGTGTCGAGCACGACCTGGCCGTGGCGGAGGCCGACGATGCGGTCGCCCCAGCTGAGGGCGAGGTCGACCTGGTGCAGGCTGCAGATCACGGTGAGGCCGTTGTCGGCGGCGATCTCGCGGATGAGGGCCATCACCTGCTCGCTGGACTCCGGGTCGAGCGACGCGACCGGCTCGTCGGCGAGCAGCACCTCCGGGTCCTGCATGAGCGCGCGGGCGATGGCGACGCGCTGCTGCTGGCCGCCGGAGAGGGTGTCGGCGCGCTGGTACGCCTTGTCGGCGAGTCCGACGCGGTCGAGGTGGGCGATGGCCTTGCGGCGCAGGGCGGCGGGGTAGCTGAACGTGCCGAGGCGTGGTCCGCGGAGGGTCGCGAGCGCCCCGGTGAGGACGTTCTCGAGCACCGTGAGCGGGCCCACCAGCTCGAACTGCTGGAAGATGAAGCCGATGCGGCTGCGCAGCGCCCGCAACGGCCGCGCGCCGAGCTGCGGCACCGACTGGCCGAGCACCCTGACCTCGCCACTCGTCGGTCGCTCCAGCCCGTCGATGTGGCGGAGGAGCGTCGACTTGCCGGAGCCGGACAGGCCGAGGAGTACGACGACCTCGCCCCGTGCGACGCTCATCGTCACGCCGTCCAGCGCCGTCGTCTCCGCGAATCTCTTGGTGACCCCGGCCACCTCGACGATGCGTGCTGCCTCGCTCATGTTCCTCAACCTGTCCCTGCCATCCGAAACCTGCGGCAACAGTAGGAGCCGGGTGCGTCCGACGCCGCAACGCCCGGTTACCGCCAGGTGAACGGCGGGCGGCGTCGAGGGGCGGCAGCGGCATCCACTGGCCGGATATGCGAGACCGCCGCCCGCCCGGTGAGGGCGAGCGGCGGCCGTGGTGCGCGTTAGTGCTGGTGCGCCAGCTCGTGCGTTACTTGACCTCGCACTGCGCGGCCTTGGTGACCTTGCAGATGTCGCGGATCTGGTCGTAGTACTTGTCGTCGACCGGGCTGAAGGCGAAGAAGGTCGCCTTGAAGCCGTCCGAGTCCGCGTTCTTGATTCCGGCCTTCTGGATGTCGGCGATCGTCACGGAGGAGAGCTTGTCGCTGAGGTCCTTCTTGATCTCGTCCGGGAGGGTGTTGGAGAACACCATCGGAGCGCCGGGGACCATCGTCTTGGCGACGACCTTGAGGCCGGGCTGCGCTTCGACGGCGGAGTCCTCAGCGAAGCCGGCGTCGCACTCCGCACCCTGCGAGACCTTCAGCGCGGACGCGTCGTGCTTGCCAGCGAACACCGGCGTGATGTCCTTGGCCGGGTCGATTCCGGCCTTCAGCAGGTTGTAGGTGGGGAAGAGGTAGCCGGAGGTCGAGCTCGGGTCGACGAAGCAGACCTTCTTGCCCTTGAACTCTTCGAGCTTGGTGATCGACGACTTCTCCGGCACGACGGCCTCGGAGTAGTAGCCGGGCTTCTGCCCTTCCTTGGTGATGATCGACGCGAACGGTGTGATCTTGGCGCCGCCGTTGGTCGCGGTGACGTAGGTGAACCCGGAGAAGCTGGCCACGTCGATCTGCCCGGCGATGGCCGCCTGGATCAGCGCGGTGTAGTCGCTCGACTCGCGGTACTCGACCTTCTTGCCGGTGATCTTCGCGATGTAGTCGGCGATCGGCTGGTAGTTGGACTGCGTGTTCACGGTGTCGGGAACGACACCGAAGACGAGCGTGCTCGAGTCCTTCGCGAAGGTCGCGGCCGACGCGCCGGACGATGCGCCGTCGGTCGAGCTGGCGTTCGCGGACCCGGTGCAGGCGGCGAGGCCGAGGGAGAGGACGAGCGCTGCGCCGACGGCGAGCGTCTTGGAGATGGACAGTTTCATCGAAGACCTTCCTGGTGTGGTGCGTGGTCTGAGGCATCTGCGCCGGACGGCGCTGCTGTGGGACGTTGGAACGGTACGGTCGCCATGCGACGCGCCCGGCAACCTCCGGTTACGGCTCGATGAACGCGCGGAGGCGGATCGGCGGGCCCGGCGCATCCACCTGTTGCAGTTTCGTGACGACCGGTGCAATATTGCAGCATGACCGTCGACGACAACACGCGCGCGTTCGATCCGGGGATCGTCACCGACTTCCGAAAGCGGATGTCGTACGGCTCCTATCTCGACCTGGAAACCCTGCTCAGCGCCCAGAAACCGGTGAGCATGCCTGAGCATCACGACGAGCTGCTGTTCATCATCCAGCACCAGACGACGGAGCTCTGGCTGAAGCTCGTCCTCCACGAACTCGAGTCGGCCCGCGATCTCCTCCGCGCAGACCAGCTCGCCCCCGCACTGAAGCGCATCGCCCGCGTCAAGCACATCCAGAGGACCCTCACCGAGCAGTGGTCGGTGCTCGCCACGCTGACGCCCACCGAGTACGCCGAATTCCGCGGCTTCCTCGGCAACTCGTCCGGCTTCCAGTCGTACCAGTACCGGGCCGTCGAGTTCGTGCTCGGCAACAAGAACCGCCGGATGCTCAGCGTCTTCGAGAACGACCCCGTCGCGCACGCCCTCCTCGCCCAGCTGCTGGAAGCGCCCAGCATCTACGACGAGTTCCTGCGCTACCTGGACCGCGCCGGGTTCGCCGTGCCCGCCTCCGTGCTCGACCGCGACGTGACGGAGGCATACGTGTTCACCCCCGAACTCGTCCCGGTCTTCCGAAGCATCTACGAGAACGCGTCGGACAACTGGGCGGAGTACGAGGCCTGCGAAGAACTCGTCGACCTGGAGGACAACTTCCAACTCTGGCGCTTCCGCCACCTCAAGACCGTGCAGCGCACCATCGGCATGAAGACGGGAACAGGAGGCTCGACCGGCGTCGGCTTCCTGCAGAAAGCCCTCGAACTCACCTTCTTCCCCGAACTGTTCGCCGTGCGCACCGAGATCGGCGCCCCGCAATGACCCCGACCGCGCAGAGGTACACGTTCGACGCAGTCTGGGACGGCCACGCCTTCCGCGGCCCCGCCACCTACGAGGTCGACGGCGACCTGCTGCGCGCCGTCACTGCCACACCCGCCAGGGCCACCCCCGCGGCGCCATCCGCGGTCGCAGCACCCACCCC
>NZ_NCSR01000024.1:0-62250 GCF_002105485.1 Leifsonia sp. NCR5 | reverse complement strand
GCACTTACCCGCCGCCCACCCCGGGCTCGGGCGCAGGCGCGGGCGCACCATCCGCCGCGCACGGGCGTACCGTCACCGACTTCGCCGACCGGCTCGATGACACCCGGTTCTTCTCGTCGCTGTTCGACTTCACGTTCACGAACTACGTCACCAGGAAGCTGGCAGGGCCCGTCTACGTCGTCGGGCTCGTGCTGATCGGGCTGAGCACGCTGCTGTCGCTGATCTACAGCCTCACGCTCGCCATCGGCACGCACTCCGTCGTCGGCGCGTTCGTGTTCCTGTTCGGCGTCATCATCACCCTCGTCGGCGCCATGCTGAGCGTGCTGCTGCTGAGGGTCGGGATCGAAGTGTTCGTCGCCATCATCGAGATCGCGCAGAACACGCGGAAACGGTCCAAGCAGCGCGACTGACGGCGACGCGACAGGAGAGTCGGCGCGGATCACTAGAATCGTTGTATGGCCGGCCGAATTCGACAGAGTGACATCGAAGAGGTCAAAGCCCGCACCAACATCGCCGACATCGTCGGCGACTACGTGAGCCTCAAGTCCGCCGGCGTCGGATCGCTGAAAGGGCTGTGCCCGTTCCACGACGAGAAGAGCCCCAGCTTCACCGTCCGGTCCGCCGTCGGCCGGTACCACTGCTTCGGCTGCGGTGAGGGCGGCGACGTCTACGAATTCCTGCAGAAGCTGGACCACGTCTCGTTCACCGAGGCCGTCGAGCGGCTGGCCGCGCGGATCGGCTACCAGCTGCGCTACGAAGACGGCACGGGCGGGCCGTCCGAGCACGGCAACCGGGCGCGCATCCTGGCCGCCAACGGCGCTGCTGAGGAGTTCTTCCGCAGCAAGCTCGGCTCTCCGGAGGCCGAGATCGGCCGCCGGTTCCTGGGGGAGCGCGGCTTCGACGCCATCGCCGCCGGCCGGTTCGGGGTCGGCTTCGCGCCGAAGAGCTGGGACGAACTCACCAAGCACCTGCGCAGCAAGGGCTTCACCACGGAGGAGCTCACCACCGCCGGTCTCGTCTCCCAGGGCGACCGCGGTGTCTACGACCGGTTCCGCGGGCGGCTGATCTGGCCCATCCGGGACGTCACCGGTCAGACCATCGGGTTCGGCGCGCGCCGTCTGCTCGACGACGACAAGGGCCCCAAATACCTCAACACCCCGGAGACGCCGGTCTACAAGAAGGCCCAGGTGCTTTACGGCCTCGACCTCGCCAAGCGGGATGTGTCCAAGCTCGACCAGGTGGTCGTCGTCGAGGGCTACACCGACGTGATGGCCTGCCACCTCGCGGGCATCACCACCGCCGTCGCCACCTGCGGAACCGCGTTCGGCGTCGACCACATCAAGGTCATCCGGCGCATCATGGGCGACGACAACAGCCAGGGCTCCGTCATCTTCACCTTCGACCCGGATGCGGCCGGCCAGAAAGCGGCGACGCGGGCGTTCGGCGAGGAGCAGCGGTTCTCCGCCCAGACCTACGTCGCCGTCGGTCCGGAGGGTCTCGACCCCTGCGACCTGCGCCTCGCTAAGGGCGACGACGCCGTGCGCCGGATGATCGACGCCAAGAAGCCGATGTTCGAGTTCATGATCAGGCAGGTCGTCGAGAAGTACGACCTGGACACCGTCGAGGGCCGCACCTCCGCCATGCGCAGCGGGGCGCCCATCGTCGCCACCATCCGCGACCCAGCGTCGCAGAACGGCTACGCCCGCGAACTCGCCCGGCTTTCCGGCGCCGACCTGCAGGACACCCTCCGCGCCGTCCAGGCGGCCCGCAGGGGAGAGCAGAGGGCTGAGCAGCGCGGCCAGACGGGCAATGGTCAGGGCAGCAACGGTCAGGGCGGCAACGGCAACGCGAGCGGCGCAGGCAACGGCCAGGCCGACGGAGCAGCATCCATACCGGTCGTGCAGCAGGCCGACCTCCGCGACCCCACCCAGCGCACAGAGCGCGAGTCGCTGATGGTGATGCTGCAGCTACCCGCCGAGGTCGGCCAGGAGCGGGCCGCCCGCGCCGTGCAGGTGCCGTTCGTGAATCCGACGCACGCCGTGATCCGGGATGCGATCGCCAGCCAGCTCACGACCATGACCGATCCTGGCTGGGTCGACAGGGTGATGGCGGAGGTCCCGCAGGGCTACGGTCCAACCGTCAACGCGCTCGCGGTCGCCGCCCTCCCGCAGGCGGCGGGCGACGTGTCGCGCTACGCCCGCTCGATCGTCGACGGCCTGATCGACCGCGACCTGCTCAGGGAGAAGGCGGAGCTGACCAACCGCCTCGCCCGCACCGACCAGCAGGAGGTCGAGCTGCGACGCTCCCTTCAGGTGGCGATGGCGTCGATCGACGCCGAGCGCATGCGGTTGCGCGGAGAATAGGGCACAAAAGCTCGATTCCTGTGCACGGTGCGCGCATGAGCGCAGTTATGTTGCACTAACGTAAAGATCTCGCTACGAAGTGCAGCAGGATTCCTCGATCGCGCGCATTTCGTGTTAGGACATACCTACGCGATTCGGCACAGCTGCAGATCTCTGCGCGCCGAGTCGGTGACCCCACACCAGGAAGAGGTACTCGGATATGAGATCCGCACACATCAGCGGCAAGCGCCTGCTGGCCGTGTCCGCCGCACTCGCGGCGACGGCGTTGGTGCTCGCCGGCTGTTCAGGGAGCAACAACAACGGCTCCAGCGGCGGCGGTGGAGCACTGACCATCGGAACGACGGACAAGATCACCTCGATCGACCCGGCCGGTTCGTACGACAACGGTTCGTTCGCCGTGATGAACCAGGTTTACCCGTTCCTCCTGAACTCGCCGTACGGCAGCCCGGATGTGAAGCCCGACATCGCCGAGAGCGCCGACTTCACCTCGCCGAACGAGTACACGGTGAAGCTGAAGCCCGGACTCAAGTTCGCGAACGGCCACGACCTGACCTCCTCCGACGTCAAGTTCACCTTCGACCGTCAGAAGAAGATCAACGACCCGAACGGTCCGGCCTCGCTGCTGGCGAACCTGGACAGCGTCTCGACGCCGGACAAGACCACGGTCGTGTTCAAGCTCAAGATCGCCAACGACCAGACCTTCGCGCAGGTGCTGTCGAGCCCGGCAGGCCCGATCGTCGACGAGCAGGTCTTCTCCGCCGACAAGGTGACGCCGGACCAGACCATCGTCAAGGGCCACGCGTTCGCCGGCCAGTACGACATCACCAGCTACGACTTCAACAACCTGATCGCGTACAAGGCGAACCCGGACTACAAGGGTCTCCTCGGCAAGGCGGCAACCGACAAGGTGAACGTCAAGTACTACGCCGAGTCCTCGAACCTCAAGCTCGACATCCAGAAGGGCGCGATCGACGTCGCGTTCCGCAGCCTCACGGCGACGGACATCGACAGCCTCTCCGGCGACAAGAACGTCAAGGTCGTGAAGGGACCGGGTGGCGAGACGCGCTACATCGTGTTCAACTTCAACACCATGCCGTACGGCGCGACCACGCCGGAGGCCGACGCGAAGAAGTCGCTCGCCGTCCGTCAGGCCGCCGCCGACCTCGTCGACCGCGAGACCATCGCCAAGCAGGTGTACAAGGACACGTACACGCCGCTCTACTCCTACGTGCCCCAGGGCCTGACCGGCGCGACCACCGTGCTCAAGGACCTCTACGGCGACGGAAACGGCGGACCGAGCCTCGACAAGGCGAAGGCGGCCCTCCAGGCAGCAGGCGTCACCACGCCCGTCGCACTGAACCTCCAGTACAGCCCCGACCACTACGGCCCGTCCTCCGGTGACGAGTACGCCCTGGTCAAGGAGCAGCTGGAAGCCGGCGGCCTGTTCAAGGTCAACCTGCAGTCCACCGAGTGGGTCCAGTACTCCAAGGACCGCACGGCCGACGTGTACCCGGCGTACCAGCTCGGCTGGTTCCCGGACTACTCCGACGCGGACAACTACCTGTCGCCGTTCTTCATCAAGGAGAACTTCCTTGCGAACCACTACGACAACCCGGAGGTCCAGGCCCTCATCGAGAAGCAGCTCGGCGAGACCGACGCCGCCGCGCGCACCAAGCTGATCGAAGAGATCCAGGCGAAGGTCGGAGCCGACCTGTCCACCCTGCCGCTGCTGCAGGGCGCACAGGTCGCCGTGGTCGGAAAGACCGTGAACGGCACGGACAAGACGCTCGACCCGTCGTTCAAGTTCCGCTACGCTGCCCTTTCCAAGGGCTGACAGCCGAGGCTAGCCGGCTAGCCGAACCGGGGGGCGGACCGCAGCGTGCGGTCCGCCCCCGCTCTCGAAACACCCACGATTGGCTCCCATGACATTCACTGTCACCGGTGCGGCCGCGCCCGGAGCGCCCGCGCCAGAACAAGCGAAGACGAAGCAGCGACGATCGGGGGGCGGTCTCGGCCGTTACCTCGTGGTCCGTGCCGTCCTCATCATCCCGACGATCTTCATCCTCGTCACCCTCGTCTTCTTCCTGATGCGCTCGACCGGTGACCCCATCACCGCGGCGCTCGGCGGCAAGCTGCCTCCCGCGCAGCTGCAGCAGCGCATCCACGAGGCCGGATACGACCGGCCGCTCATCGTGCAGTACTTCGACTACCTCGGGCAGATCCTGAGGGGCGACTTCGGCACGAGCTTCACCGACCACCAGCCGGTCACCCAGATCCTGCTCACCTACGGGGCGGCGACGCTGGAGCTCGCGTTCTACGCGCTCATCGTCGCGTTCATCGTCGGAATCCCGCTCGGCATGGTCGCCGCGTACTTCCGCGACAAGGGTCAGGATGCCTCCCTCCGCGTCTTCGCGATCCTCTGCTACGCAACGCCGGTGTTCTTCGCCGGCATGCTGCTCAAGCTGGTGTTCTCGATCTGGCTGAACTGGCTTCCTGTCGCAGGCCGCGCATCCACCAGCTCCGAGCTGGAGATGCAACTGCTGCCCAACAAGACGGGCATCTACCTGATCGACGCGTTCCAGACCGGCGATCCCGCGGTGGTCAGCGACGTGCTCATGCACGCGATCCTGCCCGCGGTCGCCCTCGGCCTGCTCACCGCCGGCGTCTTCCTCCGCCTGGTGCGCACGAACGTGATCGGCACGCTCTCCACCGACTACGTGGATGCGGCGAGGTCGCGCGGAGTGAGCGAGTACCGGCTCGTGCGCAAGCACGCGTACCGGCCGGCCCTCATCCCGATCATCACGGTCATCGGCCTGCAGATCGCGCTGCTCCTCGGCGGAGCGGTGCTGACCGAGACGACCTTCGAGTGGAAGGGCCTCGGCTTCCAGCTGGCGCACTACCTGCAGGCGCGCGACTTCGTGGCCGTGCAGGGCATGGTCGCCCTGCTCGCTGTGGTGGTGGCGCTCACGAACTTCATCGTCGACGTGATCGCGGCGCTCATCGACCCGAGAGTGAGGTACTGAGATGGCCAAGCGCAGCATCATGGACAGGCTGCCCATCGTCCACCAGCTCCGGCAGAGCGTCGGCCTGCAGCGCGGGATGCTCGTGGCCGGCCTCGTCATCACCGGCATCTTCATCCTGGTCGCCATCTTCGCCCCGCTGATCGCGCCGTATGGTTTCGCGCAGCTGCGGGATGCGAACGGCCAGTTCGGTTCGCAGCAGCCGCCGAACGGCGCCCACATCTGGGGCACCACGGTCGGCGGCTACGACGTGTTCTCGCGCACCATCTGGGGCGCGCAGACGGCGATCTCGGTGATCATCGTCGCGGTGATCCTGTCGATCTTCATCGGCATCTTCCTCGGCCTGGTCTCCGGCTACCTCGGCGGCTGGCTGGACAGGGTGCTCGTGGTGGTCTGCGACGCGATCTACGCGTTCCCGTCTCTGCTGCTCGCCATCGTGATGGCCATCGTGATCTCGGGCGGCCAGTCGAACCTTTGGGGCGGCATCCTGGCGGCGGCGATCTCGATCACCGTCGTGTTCATCCCGCAGTACTTCCGGGTGATCCGTGCGGAGGCCGTGCGGATCAAGGCGGAGGCGTACGTCGAGTCCGCGAAGGTGGTCGGTGCGAGCAACACCCGCATCATGTTCCGCCACGTGCTTCGGAACTCCACCCGCACGCTGCCGCTGATCTTCACCCTGAACTCGTCCGAGGCGATCCTGACGCTCGCGGGCCTCGGCTTCCTCGGCTTCGGCATCGAGCCGACCGCCGCCGCCGAGTGGGGCTACGACCTCAACAAGGCGCTGTCCGACGTGACGAGCGGAATCTGGTGGACCTCGGTGTTCCCCGGCGTCGCCATCGTGCTGGTGGTGCTCGGCATCACGCTCGTCGGTGAGAGCCTGAACGACCTGGCCGACCCGCGCCTGCGCGGCCGCAGGGCCGTCGCCAAGGCGTCCGGCCTGGTGGCCGAGACCTCCGTGGTCCCCGGGGGCACGCTCTCCGCCGGACCGGGCGGGGTCGACGGCCTCGAGGGCGGGGAATCATTCGACGAACACGGAATCGAGGTCAAGCCATGAGCGACGTCGTACAGATCGACAACCTGATGGTCTCGTTCTCCACCGACGCCGGCGCCGTCAAGGCGGTCGACGACGTGAGCCTGCGCGTCGCCCCCGGCGAGGTGCTGGCGATCGTCGGAGAGTCCGGAAGCGGCAAGACCGTCACGGCCAAGACCATTCTCGGGCTGCTCCCGGAGACCGCGACCGCTTCCGGCGCCGTCATTCTGCGCAGCAGGGACGGCCAGAGCGAGGCCGACGTGATCAGCCTCAGCAAGCGCCAGCTCCGCGAGGTGCGCGGCACGGATGTCGCGATGGTGTTCCAGGAGCCGTCCACCGCGCTCAACCCGGTGTATCCGGTGGGCTGGCAGATCGCGGAGGGCCTGCGCGCCCACAGCAACATCTCCAAGAAGGCCGCCCAGCAGCAGGCGATCGAGATCCTCGAACGCGTCGGCATCCCGGAGCCGGAGAAGCGGGTCAAGTACTACCCGCACCAGTTCTCCGGCGGCCAGAAGCAGCGCATCGTGATCGCGATGGCGCTGGTGCTGAACCCGGGCCTGATCGTCGCGGACGAGCCGACCACGGCACTGGATGTGACGGTGCAGGCCGAGATCCTCGACCTGCTGCGCCGCTGCCGCGACGAGTTCGGCGCCGCCATCGTGCTCATCACGCACAACATGGGCGTCGTGGCCGACCTGGCGGACAGGGTGGCCGTGATGTACCAGGGCAAGCTGGTCGAGGAGGCGGATGCGCGCACGCTGTTCGCGTCGCCGCAGGCCGACTACACCAAGAAGCTGCTTGCGTCCGTTCCGAAGGTGGGACAGGGCCTGTCGTCCACGCAGGACAGGGCGGCGTCGCGCGGCGACGACTGGGCGAAGGCGGTTCCGGTGGTCAAGGCGGACGGCCTGCGCATCCAGTACCCCGGCAGGCTCGGGCGGCCCGGGTTCGTGGCGGTCGACGGCGTCGACTTCGAGATCCGCGCCGGCGAGGTGCTCGGCCTCGTGGGGGAGAGCGGGTCGGGCAAGACGACCATCGGGCGTGCCATCGGCGGCCTGAACAAGGTCACCGGCGGATCGCTCTCCGTGCTCGGGATCGAGATGAACGGCGTGAAGGAACGGCAGTTCAAGCCGGTCCGCAGCGACATCGGATTCGTCTTCCAGGACCCGGCGTCGAGCTTCAACCCGCTGCTGACCATCGCGGACTGCGTCGCAGAGCCCCTCGTGGTGCACGGGCGCGCATCCAGCCCGTCGGATGCGCGGGGCAGGGTGGACGACCTGCTGGAGGCCGTGCAGCTGCCGAAGAGCTACGGCGACCGGTTCCCGCACGAGCTGAGCGGTGGCCAGCGTCAGCGCGCCAGCCTCGCGCGCGCCCTCGCGCTCGAACCGACCCTCCTGATCGCGGACGAGCCGACCTCGGCGCTCGACGTGTCCGTGCAGGCGCGCGTGCTCGAGCTGTTCGCCGAACTGCAGAAGGAGTTCGGCTTCGCCGCCCTGTTCATCAGCCACGACCTCGCCGTGGTCGACCTGCTGGCCGACCGCATCGCGGTGCTGCACCGCGGCAAGTTGGTGGAGGAGGGGACGGGAGCCCAGGTGCTCGGCAACCCGCAGCAGGCGTACACGCAGCGGCTCCTCGCATCCCTTCCGGTGCCGGACCCGGTCGAACAGGCCGACCGGCGGGAGGCGCTGCGCGTTTTGCGGGCGGAGAGCGCCTAGGGTCGTTGTGTGAGTTCCAACCCCGCCATCGTCGTCAGCGACCTGTCCGTCGAATACCCAGCGCGGGGCCCGAGCGCCTCCTGCGTCGCCCTCCGCGGAATCAACGTCCGCGTGGAGACGGGGGAGGTGCTCGGGGTGCTCGGGGAGACGGGCTCCGGCAAGTCGACGCTGGCGGCGATCCTGGCTGGACGCGGCCTGCCGCTGCGCGCCTCTGAGCCCGGTCCGAGGATCAGCGGGGGAGACGCCACCGTGCTCGGCAAGTCGCTCCGCAAGGCGAAGAAGCGCGACCTGGCCGAGGTCACCTTCCACGTCGGCTACCTGGCACAGGATGCGGCGAACACGCTCGAGCCGTCGCTCACCATCTCCGACAACGTCGCTCTGCCGATCTTCGAGCGCGACGAGCACTACAGCAGGAGGGCGGCCGGCGCCAGGGCGGCGACGATGCTCGACACCGTCCACCTGCCGCTGAGCGTGCTGAGCAAGTACCCGTACGAGCTGAGCGCCGGTCAGCGGCAGCGTGTCGCCCTGGCCCGCGCCCTGGTGCTCGGGCCGTCCGTGCTCGTCGCCGACGAGCCGACCGCGGGCATCGACGCGACCGTACGGGATGCGGTGATCGACCTGCTCGCGCAGCTGCGCGACCACGAGGGGTTCTCCGCCGTGATCGTCAGCCACGACCTATCCGTGCTGCGCAGGGCGAGCGACAACACGATCGTGCTGCAGGGCGGCCGCGTCGTCGGCTACGGTCCGATCGAGGACGTGCTCGCCGACCCGCAGCATCCCTTCGTCGACGGGCTCGCGAAGGCACTCAAACCACCGCAGCGGCGCACCCAGCGTCGCACGAGACGTACGGAGAAGAACCGATGACAGGATCAGCGTCCGCCCAGTCAGGTCAGGCGTCGCAGGCCGCCCAGCAGCACCGCGCCGTCCTCGCCGTCGAGGCGGATCCGGTGCCTGCGGACCGGCGGCCGGAGCCCGGCCCCATCGCCGTCCTGCCGGAGCCGGAGCAGACGTTCGTCGACGCCGTGCACGCCGGGGGAGGCACGGTCGCAGAGCTCTCCGACGACACGCGCGGCCTGGTGTGGCTCACCTACCGGGATGCGCACGGTCTCGCCGACGTGCTGAAGACGCATCCACAGATCGGCTGGGTGCAGCTGCCGTACGCCGGGGTCGACGCGTTCGCCGATGTGCTTGCCGCCGAGGACAGGCCGGGCCTGCTCTGGACGAGCGCCAAGGGCGCGTACGCCCAGCCGGTCGCCGAGCACGCCCTCGCGCTCACTCTCGCCCTGCTGCGGGTGCTGCCGAAGCGCGTCGTCGCCCGCTCCTGGGCCACCGAGCAGGAGGGCAGGTCGCTCTACGGGCTGCGCGTGGTGATCGTCGGGGCCGGCGGAATCGCGCTGGAGCTCATCCGGCTGCTCGAACCGTTCGGCGCGGACATCACCATCGTCCGCCGGTCGCCGGAGCCCGTCGCCGGGGCGTCCAGCACGGTGACCGCCGACCGGCTCGGCGATGTGCTGCCGGACGCGGACGTCGTGGTGGTCGCCGCAGCCCTCACCGGCGGCACCAGGCACCTGTTCGGCGCTCCGGAGTTCGCCGCGATGAAGGACACCGCGTATCTGGTGAACATCGCGCGCGGCGGGCTGGTCGACAGCGACGCACTCGTGACGGCCCTCGCCGACGGCACGATCGCCGGGGCGGGGATCGACGTCACGGACCCGGAGCCGCTCCCGGACGGCCACCCGCTCTGGGACGAGCCGAACTGCCTGATCACCCCGCACCAGGCGGACACGCCGGAGATGACGGCGCCGCTGCTGGCGGAGCGCATCCGGCTGAACGTGCGCGCCTTCCTCGACGACGGACGGTTCGTCGGGGTGGTCGATCCCGCCGAAGGCTACTGACCGTCGACGCCGATCGGCCGCGACGCGCGCGGGCGTCACGCTCGATTTTTGTGGGGCGATGATTCCTTGCTAGAGTAGCTACGCTGATTCAAGCATTCCTCGATAGCTCAATTGGCAGAGCAGCCGGCTGTTAACCGGCAGGTTGATGGTTCGAGTCCATCTCGGGGAGCAGTATCCAGAGCAGTGAAACCCCCGGACTTCCACGGAAGTCCGGGGGTTTCCTCGTTTCCGCACGCGTGTATGTCCGCGACGGCATACGCGCCGGCGGGTGTGTACTCCCGGGGGAGTACCCGTGAACCTCCCACCGGCGGTCGTGGCGCCCAGGTGCGCTCGTTAGCATGGACGGATGGCCTGGACCGCGGACGAGCAAGCGCGGCTCTCGCGCGCCGAACGCGGCTGGGCCAACCGGCCCCGGCCGCCGGCGGCCCGCTGGTTCCCGGTGATCCTGTCCGCGATCATCCAGGTGCCCGGAGTCATCATCGCCCTACACGACGCGCGCCAGGATGCGCTCTCCCTGGTCTTCGTGCTCGTCGCCTTCGCTGCGTCGTTCGTCCTGCTGGCCGCCCGCGAGCATCCCGGTGTCGTGGTGGCCGTGATCGGCCTGCTCTGCGCCCCGGCCATCGCGGTCAGCGCCGGACCGCCGTTCGCGGCCGTCCCGCTCGCCCTCGCGGTGGTGAGCGCCGTCGTGCGCGGCGCGAGGGTCTGGGCGTGGGGGACGCTCGCCGGGCTGGCGGTGCTCGGCCCGCTCGCGGCGTACCTGCTGAGCGCCCAGCCGACCGCGAGCATCCGGCCGTTGATCGTCGCGCTCATCCTGCTGCTGCTCGTCGGCGTCGGGGAGGCCATCCGGAACAGGCGCGACCGCTACCGGGAACTGTCGCGGACGATCGCCGCGCGGCGGGAGAGCGCCGCGGAGGCCGAGCGTCTGCGCATCGCCAGGGAGCTGCACGATGTGCTCGCGCACTCGCTGTCGCAGATCAGCGTGCAGGCCGGGGTCGGGCTGCACCTGTTCGACTCCCGGCCGGAGAAGGCCAGGGAGAGCCTGGAGGCGATCAAGGCCACCAGTAGCCAGGCCCTCGAGGAGGTGCGCGGCGTGCTCGGCTTCCTGCGGTCGGAGGGCGACGGCGCCGCACGCGCCCCCGAGCCGGACATCGACCGCATCCCGTCGCTTGTGGAGACCTACCAGCGCGCAGGGCTCGACGTCCGCTACGACAACGCGCTCACCAGCGTCCCCGCTCCCGCCATCCAGCTCGCGATCTACCGCATCGTGCAGGAGTCGCTGACCAACGTCGGGCGTCACGCCCAGGCGAGCACCGTCCACGTCTCGCTGCGCCAGGACGACCGCGACTACATCGTCTCGGTCGCCGACGACGGCCGGGGACTGCCGGAGGGCATCGAGGAGCCGGGCGGCAAGGGCGTGCTCGGGATGCGCGAACGCGCGGAACTGCTCGGCGGCCGGTTCGAGGCGGTGCCCGGCGGTCCGGCCGGCGCGGCCAGAGGCGTCACCGTGACCGCCCGCATCCCGATCCGCACGGCGGCGACCCCGTGATCCGGGTGCTCCTGGCCGACGACCAGCACCTCGTCCGCGCGGGCTTCCGGGCGCTGCTCGAAGCGGAGGACGGCATCGACGTCGTCGGCGAGGCGGCGACGGGCAGAGACGCCGTGGCCCTGGTGAAGCAGCAGCATCCGGATGTGGTGCTCATGGACATCCGGATGCCGGACGGCGACGGGCTGTGGGCGACGGAGGAGATCGTGCGCGACCCCGAGCTGGGAGGCACGCACATCGTGATCGTGACCACCTTCGAGCTGGACGAGTACGTGGCGCAGGCCATCACGGCGGGCGCGAGCGGCTTCCTGGTGAAGGACACGGAGCCGGTCGACCTGATCCGGGCCGTGCGGGTCGCGGCGGCGGGGGATGCGCTGCTGTCGCCCGGCGTCACCCGGCGGCTGCTGGAGCGCGTCGCCGGCGGGCTGCGCCCTGCACCGCCGACCACGGCGCTCGACGCGCTCACCGAGCGCGAGCGCGAGGTGCTCGCCCTGGTCGGCCAGGGACTCAGCAACGGCGAGATCGGCGAGCGGCTCTTCCTCAGCCCGCTGACCGCGAAGACGCACGTGTCCCGCATCATGCAGAAACTGGATGCGCGCGACAGGGTGCACCTGGTGGTTCTGGCGTACGAGAGCGGTCTCGTGCAGCCGGGGTGGCAGTGAGCGTAGCCCGCTCGGCCACTGCTGCTCCCGCCGGAGTACGGCGATTCACTCCGCGGGGCGGATTCGCGGAACAGCGGAGACGGCGAGGCTGATGGTGACGGTTCGCATCCGACGCGGGCCGCAGTCACGATTGGAATCATCATGCTCAGCACCATCGCCGCGACCACCGTCGCCGCCCACTGGGTCGGCCCGTGGGCGGGAGGGTTCGGCTTCCTGTTCCTGCTCATCCCGCTGTTCTGGATCGCCTTCTTCGTGCTCCTCTTCGTCTTCCTCGGGCGCCGCTGGCGTCGAGCGGCCGCAGCGGGCTACGGCCCTGGCTACGGCCGCGGCTGGGGTCACGACGGCGGCACACGCTCCGCGGAGGCCACCCTCGCCGAGCGCTTCGCCCAGGGCGATATCGACGAGGTGGAGTACCGCGCCAGGCTCGAAGTCCTGCGCGCCAACCGCCCGTCCGGGCAGTAGCGGAGGGCGCCAGCAGCGCGGACCGGCGACGGCGGCACGACAGCACGGGGGCGGGCGGACGGATATGATCGTCCGGGCCGGAGACCCCCGTCACGGCCGGAAGGATAGGCCATGAACGCTCTGTCAGCGACAGAGGCCAGGAGCCTCGTGCTCGTGCTCGCCATCGCCGGATCCGTGCTGCTCGTCGCCGCCGTCGTCTTCCTCGTGCTGTGGCTGCTCGCCCGCGGTTCCCGCGCCAGGCTCAGCAACCAGCGCGAGGAGAGCGAGTGGGACAGGATCGACCGCGAACTGGAGCTGGCCGAGCAGGCCGGCCGGTTCCGCATCGTTCGTGAACTCGGCGATGTGGCCATCCAGTCGGTGTCGAGGCTCGCATCGCAGGCCGAGGGCATCCGGTACGCGGCCGCCACCGATCGGGAGGCGGCCGACCGCTCCGTCGCCGCTCTGGAGACGTCTGCCCGGGATGCGCTCGGCGACCTGCGGCGCATCCAGACCGTCGTGCGCGACGGGGAGAGCGCCGCGATGCCGCAGCCGAGTCTGCACTCCGCCCGCGACCTGTTCCGGGTGATGCGGGATGCGGGACTCGACGTGACCTTCACCGAGAACGGCGACCGGTTCGAGCTGCGTCAGGGCGCCGAGCTCGCCGTGTTCCGCATCCTGCAGTCCAGCCTCGAGAACGCGCTGAAGCACGGCGGGCCCGGCACCGCCGTCGCCATCGCTTTCACCTGGACGGGCGACGGCCTGCAGGTCAGCGTCGACGACGACGGCATCCGCTCCGCCGCCCGCAGGATGGGCCTCGACAGCGCCGCCGTCGACCAGGCGACGCAGTACACGATCGAGGAGGACCTGCGCGCCCTCACCGAGACGTACGACGGCGCCGGCCTCACCGGGATGCGGGAACGCGCGGCGCTGTTCGGGGGCGTGCTGAACGCAGCCACCGTTCCTGGCGTCGGGTTCTCGCTGTCTGTGGTGTTCCCCGCGCTCAAGTTCCACAACGGGGTGCACGGGGTCGACCTGGGCAAGTAGCCCGCGTCAACCGCGCGGTCAGTCGTCCAGGTGGTCGCGGCCGGGCAGCCAGCTCAGCCCGGGCACGCCCCAGCTGTTCTTCTTCTGCACCTTCCTGGCGGCCTTGCCGTACGGGTGGTCGAGCCTGTCGACGTAGAGGATGCCGTCCAGGTGGTCGAACTCGTGCTGGAAGATGCGGGCAAGCCAGCCGTCCGCGTGCACCTCGAACGGCTCACCGGCCAGGTCGACGGCCCGCAGGATGGCGCTCTCGGCGCGCCGCAGCGGGAACCGCTCGCCGGGGAACGACAGGCAGCCTTCCGCCTCCGCGTCCTCGTCGAGCTCGTCGATGGTCGCCGGGCTGATCCAGAGCACCGGGTTGATCGCGACACCGCGGTGCACGACGTCGTCGTCGTCCGTCCAGCCGTAGACGAACAGGCGGAGCGGGACACCCACCTGCGGGCCGGCCAGACCGACGCCGGGCGCAGCATCCATCGTCTCGAACATGTCGTCGACGAGGGTGTGCAGGGCGTCGTCGAACTCCGTGACGGGAGCGGCGGGCGTGTGCAGGACAGGGTCTCCGGTGATCCGGATGGGAAGGACGGCCATTCAGCAAGAATATCGGGGTGAAACTGGATAGGGTCGTGGGGTGGGTACGGAACTGATGGATGCGCTCGACCTGGCCTATGAGCCGAGTCAGCTCCTCGGCATCCCGATCGCGCTCATCGGCGCGTGCTTCCTGTCCATCGGCGCGCAGTTGCAGCACCACGGCGTCGCCAAGGTCGAGGCCAACACGCAGGGGTCGCAGCAGTCCGGCCTGAACCTGCGCCAGCTCGGCCTGCTGCTCGCGCGGCCGTCCTGGGTCATCGGCACGGTGCTGCTCGGTCTCGCCATCGTCTTCCAGTTGGTCAGCCTGAAACTGTCCCCGATCATCCTGGTGCAGCCGCTCGGCGTCGTCGGGCTCGTCATCACGAGCATCCTGAACGCCAGGGTCAGCGGGGTGAAGCTCAACCACCGGTCGGTGATCGCGGTGAGCCTGTGCGTGGGCGGTGTCGGAGCGTTCGTGCTGATCGCGGCGGTGTTCGCGCGCGACCGGCCGGTCACCTCGCGGGCGCTGATCGAGATCCTGATCATCCTCGCCGTCGTACTGCTGGCCTTCGCGGTGATGTTCTACTTCTTCCGCAGCCGGTTCAAGGCGATCATGTACATCATCGGCGCCGGCGTGCTCTACGGTTTCGTGGCGACGCTCGCGAAGGTGGTCATCGACCGCATCTCCCGGCAGGAGTGGGACTGGCTGCTGGTGCTGTGTATCGTCGCGCTGCTCGCTGCAGCGATCCTGGGCGCCTACTTCGTGCAGAACGCGTACTCGTCCGGCCCTCCGGACCTGGTGATCGCCGGGCTCACCGTGGTGGATCCACTGGTCGCCGTGACCATCGGCATCGTCATCCTGGACGAGGCGGCGGGCGCCCCGTGGTGGGCGATGGTCGGCTTCGTGCTCTCCGGCGCCGTGGCCATCTACGGCGTGTTCCAGCTCGCCAAACACCACCCGCAGGCGGCGTCCGCCGCGCCGGTGGCCGCCGCTGTTACCGACAAAGCAGCGGAATCCGGCTTAGACTAGGCCGTTGAATCAGCCGGTCGGGCCCCGATCGGCGAGCGAAGACCGTCGCCGGATTCACCATCCCGGCCCACTAACGTAGGGATTCACCACGTGCCCGATACGAGCGGACAGCCGAGCAGTACGCCCGCCCAGCCTTCCGACACGACGAAGAAACCGCTGACCGTCGTCATCGGGGCTGACACTTTCGCCCCCGATGTGAACGGCGCAGCCCGCTTCGCGGAGCGCCTCGCAGCCGGTCTCGTCGAGCGCGGCCACAACGTGCACATCGTCGCTCCCGCGGCGAGCCGCAAGCACGGGACGTGGACGGAGGAGCACGAGGGCCAGAAGATGACGGCCCACCGGCTCTACAGCTGGCGCTGGTACCCGCACGACTGGCTGCGGTTCGCCATCCCGTGGCGGATCAAGCAGAACAGCGCGCGCATCCTGGACGAGGTGAAGCCGGACGTCGTGCATTTCCAGTCGCACATCGTCGTGGGCCGCGGCCTGTCCCAGGAGGCCCAGAAGCGCGGCATCCGGATCATCGGCACCAACCACTTCATGCCGGAGAACATGCTGGAGTTCACCCTCCTGCCGCGGTTCATCCAGGACTACGCGATCGGACTCGCCTGGAAGGCGGCCCGCCGCACCTTCGGTCGCGCAGAGGCCGTGACGACGCCGACCGCGAAGGCCGCGCAGTTCCTCGAGAAGTACACCGGCCTCCGCAACGTGCACGCGATCTCCTGCGGCATCGAGGCCCACAACTACACGCCGGACTTCACCCCGCGCACCGAGAACCGCATCCTGTTCGTCGGCCGCGTCACCGGCGAGAAGCAGATCGACGTGCTGCTCAAGGCGGTCTCCCTGCTCCCGTCCGACCTGGATGCGAAACTCGAGATCGTCGGTGGCGGCGACCAGCTGAAGAACCTGCAGTCCCTCGCCGAACAGCTCGGGATCGCCGACCGCGTCACCTTCACCGGCTACGTCACCGACGAGGAACTGCGCCAGGCGTACACCCGCGCCACGGTGTTCGGGATGCCGTCGATCGCCGAACTGCAGTCGATCGCGACGATGGAGGCGATGGCCTCGGCCCTCCCCGTCGTCGCCGCCGACGCGATGGCGCTGCCACACCTCGTGCACGACGGAGAGAACGGCTACCTGTTCGAGCCCGGCAACGCCCAGAACCTCGCCGACCGCCTGCAGCACGTGCTCACGATGCCGCAGGAAGAGCTGGATGTGCTCAAGAACGCGTCGCTCCGCATCGTCGCCGCGCACGACATCCAGCGCACGATCAGCACCTTCGAAAGCCTGTATCGTGGGGAACCGGTGGCCGACCCTGTGACGGACGCGGCCCCACCGGTGCCCAGCAGCGACTGACGGGCACACGGGGCGGTAGCTCAGCTGGTTAGAGCATCGGACTCATAATCCGCCGGTCACGGGTTCAAGTCCCGTCCGCCCTACTGCGATGCCGTTTGTTGAGACCGATGGCTTCCAGCTGCCCGGCAGGCGCAAATCGGCGCCAGCCGACTTCATGAGTATCGCCAGTTCCGTTCAGCGGCCCGACGTTCCAGGTCGCCCAGGTACGCGATCGTTTGTGCCACGCCGACTTCGCGAGTCCTCCACAGGCGAATCGCCTTGATCAGAGCGGGCAGTGCCTTTGTGAGTTCCCACCGTCCAGCGTTGAGGAGAGCTTCAAGTGCCTGGGAGACGAACATCATGACGTGTTGGTCCTCTTCCGCCCGGGCCACCATCCATGCGGCATCGACATCCATCCGCAGTTGCGAAACGCCCGGCCGAAAAGCCTTCTTCTTTCCCCGACTCCAGCGCTCCTCATTTTCCAGAAACACCGCTGCGGTCCCTGCGAACTTCGCCAGAGCCGAGTCGAAGGTTTCCTCGTAGCGCAGCAATCGCTGTGACTTCATAGTGCGAACCGCCACCCACCACGACAAGACACCCGCCACGACGGCACCGAGAAGTGCGCCACACATCGTTGCCCAGAACTGCGCCCAGAAGTCCATCTGCGAATCTTACTGATCAGACCACTGCGACCGACTCGAGCGAGGATGAGTGCCGTTCGGCCACGCTCACGGACGACTGCGCAGGAGCGACGCTAGGTGTCCGTCCGGCTGTGTGGCTGAGTCGTGAGCGAGCGACCTCTTGTCGTCGCCGATGGGGCTACGCTGCCCCTGTGAGCAAGATCGAGCCGCACCGCGGGCCGGGGCGGGATGCGGCGCAGAGGCACATCCCGCAGGTGGTGGTGCCCATCGCACCGGAGCACGCCGCCGACTTCCTGCGCGACGCGCTAAAGGGCACGAGCCTGGTCGATCCGTTCGCGCAGCTGGCCTCCGGATGGGTGTTCTTCGAGCCGCACGTGCGGTTCACCGCCGTGGACGCCACGCACACGCGCATCGAGCTGGATGTGACCGGCAGGATGCGCGGGGTGGAGACACTGCTGTTCGTGCGGCGCCGAGGCGAGATCGACCGGTTCTTCGTGGCGATCCAGGATGAGCTGGACCGGCGTGAGCGCTGGCGGCCGCATCCGGGTGGCGACGCCGTCGATGGCGGGGGTCACGCATCCATCGAGGGCGGCGACTGAGTGCTGCGCTGCCCGCTCAGCCCTTCCGCAGGTCTTGGGCGAACATCACGATGATGCCGCTCGGGCCGCGCACGTAGCTGAGCTTGTAGACGTCTTCGTACGTGGCGATGCCGCGCAGCGGGTGGAAGCCGTGCTTCGCGGCCGTGGCGATGGCGGCGTCGATGTCGTCGACGGAGAAGGCGACGCGGTGCATCCCGATCTCGTTGGGCAGCGTGGGTTCCGTCTCGATCGCGTCGGGGTGGAGGTATTCGAACAGTTCGAGCTGGCCGCTGCCGTCCGGCGTCTGCAGCATGGCGATCTTGGCGTGGTTGCCGTCGAGGCCGACGGCGGTGTCCGCCCACTCGCCGCTGATCGTGTCGCGGCCGACAACCGTGAGGCCGAGGTCGGTGAAGAAGGAGATGGTCGCTTCGAGGTCGCGCACGGCGATCCCCACGTTCTCGAATCTGATGGCCATGTGCGGCATGCTACGCCCACCCGGTGACGGGAGCGGGCGCGCAGGTTCGTGGGCGGCGGCACCCGCGCGTCACGACCCGAGGTGCGCGACCAGCGCATCCAGGATCGGGCGCTGGCCCTTCGTGAGCTTGGCGCGCGCGAGGGCGAGCGGCAGCCAGCGGGCGTCGTCGATTTCGGGAAACGACTGGATGCGCCCGGAGCGCGGCGGCCACTCGAGCTCGAAGGCGTTGCTGGTGACCGTCTCCGGATCGAAGCCGTCCGCCTCCGCGGCGAAGACCACGACCTTTTTGCCGGAGGAGAGCGGGAAGTCGCCGAGCGATACGTAGTCCGTCTCGGGCGGCGGCGAGCCGATCTCCTCCTCGAACTCGCGCATGGCGGCGGCGAGCTCGCCGGAGACGTCCGTGGCCTCCACGATGCCTTTCGGGATCGACCACGCCCCCTCGTCCTTCCGTGCCCAGAACGGGCCGCCCATGTGCGCGATCCACACCTCGACCGCGTCCCGTCGGCGGTAGAGGAGGATGCCCGCGCTGCGCACGGCGGGCATCAGGCCGGCATCCGGGGACTCGTCATGGCACCACTGTAGAACGGTGACAGCGTGTGACAAGGCCCGGCCGAACGGCGACTAACGTTGAACCGTGAACAGTGGCGATGCGTGGGTCGAGGGTCCGGACGGTCAGCGGTTCTGGGGCCGGTTCGGGGCGGCGGGGCTGCTGGTCCACGACAGCCGCAGGGGCATCCTGTTGCAGCACAGGGCCGACTGGAGTCACTTCGGCGGCACCTGGGGGCTGCCGGGCGGTGCGAGGCACGACGGGGAGTCCGCGGTGGACGGCGCGCTACGCGAGGCGGCGGAGGAAGCGTCTGTGCCGCGGGATGCGGTGAGCGTGCTGTTCACGAGCGTGCTCGACCTGGGGTTCTGGTCGTACACCACGGTGGTCGCGGAGGCCGTGCGGCCGTTCGACGCGCTGGTGGCCGACCCGGAGAGCATCGAGCTGCGGTGGGTGGACGTGGGCGGCGTGACCGAGTTGCCGCTACATCCGGGCTTCGCGGCGTCGTGGCCGGAGCTGCGGGCGCGGCTGGCGGGGCTCGCGGACTGAAGCTCGCGGACTGTGGCGCAGCCCGGCTCAGTCACCACCGACGACGCTCAGGATGCGATGCGCGGCCACAGCAGCGCGCCCGCCACATCCTGGTACCCCACGGGCATGCTCACGAAGGCGGCGGCTCCCGGATAGCTGACCTGGCCGGGGTAACGCGGCGCGCCCGGATAGTCCGGCGTCCCGCGGAAGCGGCGGTCGTCCTGGGCGAGCAGCCGGTCGCCAACGACGGTGCCGAGGTAGCGGCCGTCCGGGGTGGTCGCCTCGTCGTCGCCCCAGGGGAACCAGCCGATCCAGTCGCCGTCCGGGTTGAACAGGAAGCGTCCGCCGTCGCCGGCGCGGAACGCGATCCAGGTGCCCTGGCTGTCGTGCAGGTATGCGGTCATCGTCGATCGCCTTTCGGGTTGGCATCGTCGCTGACTGAATTATCCTCACCTTGACGACCGGGGGCAAGACACGGCGGGGAATGTCGCACGAGGGCCGCAGAATGGATGGGTGCACCTCGTTCTCGACCGGCCGTCGCCCGGCAGCGTCCTGGCGACCAGGGTCGACGGCGACGGCACGGTGATCGGCGAGCAGACCATCCCGGCGGGGGAGCTCGCCGCGTTCGTCGCGGCGGAAGAGGCGGACAAGGCCGACCGCCCGCGCTGGGTGTGGAGCGACACCCGCAGCTGGTATCCGCCACTGCTCGCCGCCGGCGTCCGGGTGGAGCGCTGCGACGACCTGCAGCTCAGCCACACGATCCTCCGGCTCTCCACACTGTCCGCCGGTTCCGCGCTCGCGACCGCGCCGCTCGGAGCCTGGGATGCGCAGCCCGCCTTCGCCGAGGAGCAGCCGGCCTCGCACACAGCCCTGTTCGACCTGGACGAGCAGGCCCACGGCGAGCAGGCGCCGTCCGCGCTGGAGGAGTTCCAGGCGCAGCGGGCCGCCGTCGCAGGCAGCACAGCGCCGGGCCGCCTGCGGTTGCTGCTCGCCGCCGAGTCGGCCGGGGCGCTGATCGCGGTCGAGATGCGCGCCGCCGGGCTGCCGTACAGCGCGGAACGGCACGACGCCCTGCTGACCGGCCTGTTCGGTCCTCGCCCGCCGGCGAACGGACGGCCCGGCGTGCTCGAAGACCTGGCCGCCGAACTCCGCGCCGCGCTGGAGAGCCCGGACCTCAACCCGGACAGCCCGCCGGAGGTGCTCAAGGCGCTCAAGCGCGCAGGGCTCATGGTCACCTCCACCCGCTCCTGGGAGCTGCGGGAGATCGACCACCCGGCCATCGCCCCGCTGCTGCGGTACAAGAAGCTCTCCCGCCTGCTCTCCGCGAACGGCTGGACCTGGCTCGACACCTGGGTGCAGGATGGGCGCTTCCACCCGGACTACGTGCCAGGCGGCGTGGTCACCGGGCGCTGGGCGACCCGCGGCGGCGGCGCGCTGCAGCTTCCGCGGCAGGTGCGCGGAGCGGTGGTCGCCGACCCCGGCTGGAAGCTCGTCGTGGCCGACGCCGCCCAGCTGGAGCCCCGCATCCTGACCGGGCTGGCGGGCGATCAGGCGATGGCGGCGGCCGGACGGGGGAAAGACCTGTACGAGGGCATCGTCGCGTCCGGGGCCGTCGAGGAGCGCTCTCAGGCGAAGGTGGCGATGCTCGGAGCGATGTACGGAGCGACCACGGGGGAGAGCGGCAGGCTGATGCCGCGGCTCACCCGGGCATTCCCGCGCGCGATCCGGCTCGTCGAGGAGGCGGCGCGGGCCGGTGAGCGCGGTGAGGTGGTCACGTCGCGGCTGGGACGCAGTTCCCCGCGGCCGGGAGGCAGCTGGGCGCAGACGCAGGCTGCGGCGTCCGCACCGGACTCGACGGAGGCCGACGAGCGCAGGGCGCGCAGCCAGGCGCGCGACTGGGGGCGGTTCACCCGCAACTTCGTGGTGCAGGGGAGTGCGGCCGAGTGGGCGCTGTGCTGGATGGCCGACCTCCGTCAGCGGCTCACGGCGCTCGGCGGGGACGCACCCCTGCTGCAGAGCCCGCACCTGGTCTACTTCCTGCACGACGAGGTGATCGTGCACGCTCCCGCCGAGCTCGCCGAGCAAGCCGCTGCTGCGGTGGTCGCCTCCGCGGAGGCAGCGGGACGGCTGCTGTTCGGCACGTTCCCCGTCGAGTTCCCGGTGACGGCGGCCGTGGTCGACACATACGCGGAGGCCAAGTGAGCCTCACGGCCGTCGGCACGGAATGAAGCTGTGTCGGAGTTGGTTGTGGAGGGTGATCTGACCGAGGATGGAGACCATGACAGACACCGCCACAGCGCCAGCAGACCCCCGCGACATCCTGGCGAGGTACCGGCAGCGCCGCGAACAGGCCGTGACGGCGCCGAAGGGCAACCTGGCGCTCGTGAACACGCAGTGGATCACTGGCGACCCGGAGGCGGCGGCGCAGCCGGTGTGGGGCGTCCCCGGCCTGTGGGCTCCACTGCCGAAGGGGCAGTCCGGCCTCAAGGTGGTCGCGACGGCGGCCGACGGCATCGTGGTCGACGGCACGCCGGTCGACGGCGAGGCCATCGTGCGCGGCAAGGACGACGCGAACCCGAGCGAGATCGTCTTCAGCGACACGGTCACCGGGTTCGTCATCGCCAGCGAGGACGGCGACTATGCGCTGCGGGTCTGGGACGCGAACTCGGAGGCCATCCAGGAGTTCGGCTCCATCGACGCCTTCGACTTCAACCCGGAGTGGATCATCCAGGCGCAGTTCACCCCGATCGAGGGCGGCAAGACGCTCGGCTTCGAGCACCTCAAAGACGACGGGAGCACCCGCGAGAAGGTGATCCCGGGCGAGATCACGTTCAGCAAGGACGGCGTCGACTACAACCTCGCCGCGTTCAAGGCGGGCAGGGCGCTGCAGCTGGTCTTCGCCGACAGCACCAACGGCGACTCCACGTACTCGGTCGGCCGCTTCCTCTTCGTGGCCCCGAACCCGGACGGCACGGTGACGCTCGACTTCAACCTCGCCGTCCTGCCGCCGTGCGCGTTCAGCTACAACTTCAACTGCCCGCTGCCGCCCGCGCAGAACCGCTTCGCCGTCCCCATCGAGGCCGGCGAGAAGAACGTCCTCGCCAAGTCCGGCGACCTCCTGCACTGACCCCGAGCGGGTCAGGAGGCGTCGGCCGGGCGGCGGCCCCGCCGCGGACGGTCGGGGGAGCGGTGCTGCAGCAGCGCATCCGGATGCGCGGTGAGGGTGGAGGCGACCTCGTCCAGCCACTCGATGGCGGCGAGGGCGCCCAGCTCGGCCGCGCGGTTGGCGGCGAGCACGGCGCGCGAGTCCGCGTCGTGGGTGAGCTCGCGGATCTTCTCGACGAACGCCCGGCGGTAGTCGGCCACCACGGCGGGCGCGTCTGCACCGGTGAGGGAGGCCGCGATCAGCACCTGGTCCTGCATCTCGTCCCAGTCCGGGCGCGCATCCACCGGCCCGGAGGTGAGCCAGTCCTCGGCGGCGGCCGCACCGTCGGCGGTCAGCGCGTAGAGCGGCAGGCCGTCATCCGTGGCGCCCGCCGGCTGCACGAGCCCCTGGTCGACCATGCGGTCGAGCGTCGAGTAGACCTGCCCGGCGTTGAGCTGGCGGCGGTGGGCCGCCCGCGCGAGGAACTCGCCCTGCAACTGCGAGCCGTATGCGGCGCCCTGGGTGAGCAGCGCGAGAAAACCGTTCTGGACCGACATACTCAGTATGCTATTCCGTTTCGCCGCCACGCCGCTGCAAAACCGTTGCAACCTTGTGACATCCGATAGTTCTACGGCATAATTCACAAGAGCAGCCCTCGGGCTGCGGCAAACTTCATATCGTGCCGGTGAGACCGCCGATTGGTCGTTGGGGAAGACGCATCCAATCGAACGGAGGACATCATGGCGGCACACGCAAGTCGAGGAGTGCTCTACGTGCACTCTTCCCCTGGCGCGCTCTGCCCCCACATCGAGTGGGCGGCGGGACGCGCTATCGGTCGCGCCGTGAACTTCACCTGGGAGGCGCAGCCGGTGTTGAAGGGCGCCCAGCGCACCGAGTTCTTCTGGGAGGGACCCCAGGGGACGGGCGCAGCCATCGCGTCCGCCCTGCGCGGCTGGGAGCACCTCCGCTACGAGGTGACGGAGGACGCCGGCCTCGGCAGCGACGGCGGCCGGTGGATGCACACCCCCGACCTCGGGATCTTCTTCGCCCAGACCGACACGGCCGGCAACATGGTTATCCCCGAGGACCGGGTGCGCTACGCGATGGAGATCGCCGGGGCGAACGCCCGCGAACTGCACCGCGAGCTTCGGCTTGCGCTCGGCCAGGCGTGGGACGACGAACTGGAGCCCTTCCGGCACGCCAGTGACGAGACCAGCGTGGTCTGGCTGCACAAGGTCGGCTGAGGCGCCGGCTCACCGAGCCACGAGACTCCCGCGGCGGGCCGGCCCAGGCATCATGCGCTGCCGCCCGCACGCGGTGAAACGCGAAAGGCCCCGACCGGTGTTGACCGGTCGGGGCCTTCGTGCGTGCTGCGCAGGGTCCGGATCAGACCGAGCGGAACGCCACGACGGCGTTGTGGCCGCCGAAACCGAACGAGTTGCTGATGGCGAGCAGGTCGCCACCGCCCAGCGCGCGCGGCGCGGTGACCACATCCAGCGGGATCTCCGGGTCTTTCTCGGTGAGGTTGATCGTCGGCGGTGCGACGCGCTCGTGCAGCGCCATGACCGTGAACAGGGCCTCGATCGCCCCGGCGCCACCGAGCAGGTGACCGGTGGATGCCTTGGTCGCGGACACCGGGATGCCGTCGAGCAGGCCGCCGAACACGCGGCGCAGCGCGTTGTACTCCGCGATGTCGCCGACCGGCGTGCTCGTGGCGTGCGCGTTGATGTGCGCGACATCCGACAGCGACGCCCCAGCACCCTCGACGGCGGCGATCATCGCGCGCGCTGCGGCAGAGCCCTCGGGGTCGGGAGCGGTGATGTGGTAGGCGTCGCTGGTGACGGAGCCGCCGACCAGTTCGGCGTAGATCTTGGCGCCGCGGGCCTTGGCGTGCTCCTCGGTCTCGAGCACCAGGGCTGCTGCACCCTCGCCCAGGACGAAGCCGTCACGGGTGACGTCGTAGGGCCGGGATGCGGTGGCCGGGTCGTCGTTGCGCTTCGACAGCGCCTGCATAGCGGCGAACGACGCGATCGGCAGCGGGTGGATGGCCGCCTCGGAGCCACCGGCGATGACGACGTCGGCGAGGCCCTGCTGCAGGTGGTCGTACGCGTTGGCGATGGACTCGGTGGACGACGCGCAGGCGGACACGACGGTGCGGATGCCGGCACGGGCGTGCAGGTCCATTCCGATCGCCGCGCCCGGGCCGTTCGGCATGAGCATCGGCACGGTCATCGGCATGACGCGGCGCGGGCCGCGCTCGCGCAGGGTGTCCCACGCGTCGATGAGGGTCCAGACGCCGCCGATGCCGGTGGCCCAGTCCACGGCGAGACGCTCGGGCTCGACCTCAGGGGAGCCGGCGTCCGCGTATGCCTCACGTCCGGCGATGAGCGCGAACTGGCTGGACGGGTCGAGGCGCTTCACCTCGTGGCGTTCGAGCACGGAGGCTGCGTCGACCCTCGCCTGCGCGGCGAACGTGACGGGGAGCTCCAGCTCGGAGACCCACTCCTTCTCGATGGTGCTGGCGCCGGATTCGCCGGCGAGCAGCGCCTTCCAGCTCTCAGCGGCTGTGCCACCGAGAGGCGACGCTGCGCCCACGCCGGTGACGACGATCTTCTTGGTCATAACGGCAACTCTCCGTAGATGGAACACGGCACGCGCTCGTGGCGCGGCCAACCGCGGGGGACCGGACACCGGGGATGCCGGGCCGGTCCCGACCGCGAAGGACGTTTCTCGTGCGGGGTTTAGGCCTGAGCCTTGACGATGAACTCGACGGCGTCGCCGACAGTCTTGAGGTTCTTGACCTCTTCGTCCGGGATCTTGACGTCGAACTTGTCCTCGGCGTTGACCACGATGGTCATCATCGAGATGGAGTCGATGTCGAGGTCGTCGGTGAACGACTTGCCCAGCTCGACAGTGTCGGTCGCGATGCCGGTCTCGTCGTTGATGAGCTCGGCCAGGCCGGCGAGAACTTCTTCGGTGGACAATGCCATGGTGTTTTCTCCTTGAGGGGTGTCGTTTGACCGTTGAACAGTTTAGGGCAGCACGACGACCTGTGCGCCGAACACGAGGCCCGCGCCGAAGCCGATCTGCAATGCCAGTCCACCGGACAGCTCGGGATTCTCCTGCAGCAACCGGTGGGTCGCCAGCGGGATGGAGGCGGCCGAGGTGTTCCCGGTCGTCTCGATGTCACGCGCGATGGCGACGGTCTCCGGCAGCTTGAGCTGCTTGGCGAACTCGTCGACGATGCGCATGTTGGCCTGGTGGGGGATGAAGGCGGCGAGCTGGTCCGGGGTGACCCCGGCGGCATCCAGTGCCTGCTTGGCGACCTTGGCCATCTCCCAGACCGCCCAGCGGAAGACGGTCTGACCTTCCTGGCGGAGGGTCGGCCACGGCTTCTCGCCGTCGCGGAACTCGACCAGGGTGCCGTCCATCCCGACCGCGTCGGCCTTCGAGCCGTCGGAGCCCCAGATGGTCTTCGAGATGCCCGGGTACTCGCTCGGGCCGATGACCACGGCGCCCGCCCCGTCCCCGAGGAGGAACGAGATGGTGCGGTCGGTCGGGTCGACGACGTCGGAGAGCTTCTCGGCGCCGACGACGAGGGCGTAGTGGGCGACGCCCGTGCGGATGAGGGCGTCGGCCTGCGCGACGGCGTACGCGTATCCAGCGCATGCGGCATTCATGTCGTATGCGGCTGCAGGGTTCGCACCGACCCGGTCGGCGAGCACAGCGGCGAGCGACGGCGTCTGGCGGGCGTTGCTGATGGTGGCGACGATCACGAGGTCGATCAGCGCGGGGTCGACACCGGATGCGGTGATCGCCTCCTTCGACGCCTCGGTCGCGAGATCGACGGCGAGCACGTCGTGGCTCGCCCTGGTGCGGGTCACGATGCCGGTGCGCTGCCTGATCCACTCGTCTGAGGAGTTGATCGGGCCGACCAGGTCGTCGTTCGGCACGACGAGGTCGCCGCGTGCTGCGCCGATCGACAGGATGCGGGTGTACTGCGGGCCGTGGGCCTGCTGCAGGGTTGGCTTGGTCATCTGCGTCTCCTAGGCGGCCTGGTCGATGAGCTCGAACGCGGCGGGCAGGTCGTCCGGCGTCTTGACGGCGACGCTCGGGATGCCCTTCAGCCCGCGCTTGGCGAGGCCGACGAGAGCGCCGGCCGGGGCCACCTCGACGATACCCGTCACACCGGCGGCCTGGAACGCCTCCATGCAGAGATCCCAGCGCACGGGGGAGGAGACCTGGCCGACCAGCAGGCGCAGGAACTCGGCGCCGGAGGAGACGAGCGAGCCGTCCTTGTTGGTCCAGAGCGGGAGGGTGGGGTCGCTCGTCGCAAGGGTGGCCGCGAACGCTTCGAGAGCGGGGACGGCCGGGGCCATGTAGCGGGTGTGGAACGCGCCGGCGACCTGCAGCGGGATGACGCGTGCGCGGGCGGGCGGGTTCTCGGAGAGCGCCGCGAGCGCATCCAGTGCACCGGCGACGACGATCTGGCCGCCGCCGTTGTAGTTGGCGGGGGAGAGGCCGAGCTCGTCGAGCTTCGCGAGCAGCTCGGTCTCGTCGGCGCCGATGACGGCGCTCATGCCGGTGGGCGTCTGCGCGGCGGCCGCGGCCATCGCGGCACCCCGCTCGCGGACGAACGCGACGGCGTCGGTCTCGCTGAGCACGCCGGCGCCGGCCGCAGCCGTCAGCTCGCCGACCGAGTGACCGGCGATGCCGCCGATGCGCTCACGGCGGCCGTCGGCGAAGAGCGCGGACAGAGTGAGGAGGCCGGCCGACACGATGAGCGGCTGAGCGACGGCCGTGTCGCGGATCGTGTCTGCGTCGCTGACCGTTCCATGTGCGACCAGGTCGATGCCGACGGCGTCAGAGATGCCGGTGAGCTGGTCGCGGAACCGCGGCTCGGTGAGCCAGGGGTCGAGGAATCCAGGGGTTTGGGAGCCCTGCCCAGGGCACACGATGACGATCACGGGTTCCAGTCTGCCAATCTTCCGCGCGGCGGATGTGTCGAGGAGGTACTAAGTATCTTGGAAACGTTTGTTTGAACGAGACAAGCCGGTCAGGCGCGGCGGGGCGCATCCGGTTCGTTGATGGAACCCACGATGAGCGCCGCCTGCAGGATGAGCGCCTCGCGCGCCCCCGTGGCGTCCCAGCCGATGACCTCGGAGACGCGCTTCAACCGGTAGCGGACCGTGTTGGGATGCACGAACAGCTCGCGCGCCGTCGCCTCCAGGGACCGTCCGTTGTCGAGGTAGCACCAGAGGGTGGTCAGCAGCTCGGTCGAGTGCGCCTGCAACGGCCGGTAGATGCGGTTGATCAGTGTCGCTCGCGCGAGCCCGTCGCCCGCGAGGGCACGCTCCGGCAGCAGGTCGTCCGCGTGCACGGGACGCGGGCAGTTGCGCCAGGCGCGAGCTACCGCGAAACCGGCGAGGGCCGCCTTCGCACTCTTCGACGCATCCACCAGGCTCGGGACCTCGTGGCCGAGCACCAGGTGCCCTGCACCGAAGCCGGGCTCCAGCTGCTGCGCGATCTCGAGGAAGCCGACGACCGGGGTGGCCCCGATGGCGTCGTCCGGCGTGGAGGCGCTCGGCCAGGCGCGCCCGATCACGAGCACCAGCCTGCTGCCCTGCACACCGATCAGCACGTCCGCCGACATGTGCCGCGCCGTGCGGCGCAGCTGGTCGACGTCGAGGAGCTTCGGCGCTGTGCCGACGAGCACGCTGACCTCGCCGTGGCCGTGCCAGCCGAGCGCGGCGATCCTGCTGGGCAGCTCGTCGTCGTACTCGCCGGTCAGGATGCTGTCGACCACCAGGGCCTCCAGGCGCGCATCCCACAGGCCGCGTGCCTCGGCGGCGCGGGCGTAGACGTCCGCCGCTCCGAACGCGATCTCGCGCGAGTAGAGCAGGATCGCCTCGCGGAGAGCCTCCCCGCCGTTCTTCACGCGGTCTTCGACGACCTCGACCGTCACCTTGATCAGCTGCAGCGTCTGCTGCAGGCTGACGCTCCGGAGCAGCTCACGAGGAGCCGCCCCGAAGACGTCAGCGGCGATCCACGGCGTCGACCGCGGATCGTCGAACCAGGAGATGAACGACGAGATGCCTGCCTGCGCCACGAGGCCCACCGCGGACCGCCTGCCCGGAGGCATGTCGCGGTACCACGGCAGGGTGTCCTCGAGGCGCTTCAGCGTTGCGGTGGCGAGTTCGCCGGAGATCTTGCGCAGCCATGCCAGCGTGTCGGCCTTCGACCTCTCCGCGGGCTTGCCCGGCACCCGATCCGGCGTCTTCGGCACGGTGCCCGGCGTCAGCTCTCGCCGCCGGCGCTGCCGGTGGTGCCCGCGTTGACGTCGTGCAGCAGGTACTTCTCGATCGCCCACGCCGGAGCGTTCGGGTCGACCTGACCGCGGGCCGCAAGCAGCTCCAGGGTCCGGACGACCATCGACGGGCCGTCGATCTTGAAGAACCGGCGCGCGGCGGGACGGGTATCGGAGAAGCCGAAACCGTCTGCACCGAGCGTCGCGTACTCGCCGGGGACGAACTGCCTGATCTGGTCGGGGACCGCGTGCATGAAGTCGGTCACGGCGACGAACGGGCCGTCGGCATCCTGCAGCTTGCGGGTGACATACGGCACCTGCTTCTCCTGCTGCGGGTAGAGGAAGTTGTGCTCCTCCGCTGCCAGGCCGTCGCGGCGCAGCTCCGACCACGAGGTGACGGACCAGACGTCGGCGGACACGCCCCAGTCCTGCGCGAGCAGGTGCTGGGCTTCGAGCGCCCACGGCACGGCGACACCGGATGCCAGCAGCTGCGCCTTGGGGCCGGCCACGTCGGACGCGCGCAGGCGGTGGATGCCCCGCACGATCCCGTCGGCGTCGACGCCCTCCGGCTCCGCCGGCTGCACGATCGGCTCGTTGTACACCGTGAGGTAGTACATGACGTTGGGATCCGGGTGGTTCCCTCCGTACATCCGCTCCAGACCGCTGCGGACGATGTGGCCGATCTCGTAGCCGTACGCCGGGTCGTACGAGACGACGGCCGGGTTCGTGTTCGAGAGGACGAGCGAGTGGCCGTCCGCGTGCTGCAGGCCCTCGCCGGTCAGCGTGGTGCGGCCGGCGGTCGCGCCGATCATGAACCCGCGCGCCATCTGGTCGCCTGCTGCCCACATGGCGTCGCCGGTGCGCTGGAAGCCGAACATCGAGTAGAAGACGTACACCGGGATGAGCGGCTCACCCTGCGTGGCGTACGACGTTCCGACGTTGGTGAACGCCGCGAGGGCGCCGGCCTCGTTGATGCCGACGTGGATGATCTGGCCCTGCGGGCTCTCCTTGTACGCCAGGAGCAGCTCACGGTCGACCGAGGTGTAGTGCTGGCCGTTCGGGTTGTAGATCTTCGCGTTCGGGAAGAACGCGTCCATGCCGAAGGTGCGCGCCTCGTCCGGGATGATCGGGACGATGCGGTGACCGAAGTCCTTCGACCGCAGCAGGTCCTTCAGCAGACGGACGAACGCCATGGTGGTGGCGATCTCCTGCGTGCCGGATCCCTTCTTGGAGATGGCGTACGCCGAGTCGTCCGGGAGGTTGAGCTGCGTGTACTTGCTGCGACGCTCAGGGACGTAGCCGCCGAGCGCGCGGCGACGGTCGTGCAGGTACTGGATGGCCTCGTCGTCCGCGCCGGGGTTGTAGTACGGCGGGAGGTACGGGTTCTCCTCGAGCTGCGCATCCGTCACCGGGATGCGCATGGCGTCACGGAACGTCTTCAGGTTGTCGAGCGTCATCTTCTTCATCTGGTGGGTCGCGTTGCGGCCCTCGAAGCTCGGACCGAGGCCGTAGCCCTTGATGGTCTTGGCGATGATGACGGTGGGCTGGCCCTTGTGCTCGGTGGCCGCCTTGAACGCCGCGTAGACCTTGCGGTAGTCGTGGCCGCCGCGCTTGAGGCCCCACACCTGGTCGTCGGTGTAGTCCTTGACGAGCTCCAGCGTGCGTGGGTCGCGACCGAAGAAGTTCTCGCGCACGTATGCGCCGTTCTCCGTCTTGTACGTCTGGTAGTCGCCATCCGGGGTCTGGTTCATCAGGTTGACCAGCGCGCCGTCGGTGTCGCGGGCGAGCAGGTCGTCCCACTCGCGGCCCCAGATCACCTTGATGACGTTCCAGCCTGCTCCGCGGAAGTAGCTCTCGAGCTCCTGGATGATCTTCCCGTTGCCGCGCACAGGGCCGTCGAGGCGCTGCAGGTTGGCGTTGACGACGAAGGTCAGGTTGTCGAGCTTCTCGTTCGCTGCGACCTGCAGCTGGCCGCGGCTCTCGACCTCGTCCATCTCGCCGTCGCCGAGGAACGCCCAGACGTGCTGGTCGCTCGCGTCCTTGATGCCGCGGTTGGTGAGGTACTTGTTGAGCTGCGCCTGGTAGATCGCGTTGATCGGTCCGAGACCCATCGACACGGTCGGGAACTGCCAGAACTCCGGCATGAGGCGCGGGTGCGGGTACGAGGACAGTCCGCCGCCCGCGTGCGACTTCTCCTGGCGGAAGCCGTCGAGCTGGTCGGCGCTGAGGCGGCCTTCGAGGAAGGCACGGGCGTACGGGCCGGGGGAGGCGTGACCCTGGAAGAAGACCTGGTCTCCTCCGCCTGGGTGGTCCTGGCCGCGGAAGAAGTGGTTGAAGCCGATCTCGTAGAGCGTCGCGCTGGACGCGTAGCTCGAGAGGTGGCCGCCGACGGCGATGCCGGGGCGCTGTGCGCGGTGCACCATGACGGCCGCGTTCCAGCGGATCCAGGCACGGTACTTGCGCTCGATCTCCTCGTCGCCGGGGAATTCCGGCTCGTTCTCGGGGGAGATGGTGTTGATGTAGTCCGTTGTCGGGACCATCGGAACACCGAGCTGCAGTTCTTTGGAGCGCTTGAGCAGGCTCAGCATGATCTCACGAGCGCGCTCGTGGCCATGGGCCGCAACCAGTGCGTCGAGGGATTCCTGCCATTCGGCGGTCTCCTCCGGGTCCGAATCGATGTGATTCACCGAGTACGGGTCCTGGTCGTTTACAGTCACCCTCGACCTCTTTCTTGTGTCGGATAGATGGTAGACGGAGCTGATCGCTGTCGGGTCACAACAAGGGCGATGGCACCATCTGCCAGCCTAGCCTCACTCCGAGCCTCCCGGTGACCGTGCCATTTGACTCCACGGGCACGAGGTCTAAGCTGTGTCCTCGTGCGTGCGCGGCATTCCGGGCCGCGAGCGTGAAAGGACACACCATGGCTCTGGAGAACGACACCCAGGCACCCGACTTCGAACTCGTCAACCAGTACGGCGAGACGGTCAGACTCAGCGACTTCCGCGGAAAGAAGGCGGTAGCGCTCGTCTTCTTCCCCCTCGCGTTCTCCGGAACGTGCACCGGAGAGCTGTGCGCGCTCCGCGACAACCTCAACCTGTTCAAGGACCACGCCGTCGAGCTCATCGGTATCTCCGTCGACTCGAAGTACACGCTGCGCGCGTGGGCGGAGCAGGAGGACTACGACTTCGCGCTGCTGGCCGACTTCTGGCCGCACGGCGAGATCGCCAAGGAGTACGGCGTCTTCCTGCAGGAGAAGGGATTCGCCAACCGGGCGACCTTCGTGATCGACGAATCCGGCATCATCCGCGCCTCGTTCATCACCGCGCCGGGAGAGGCCCGCTCGATCGAGGCGTACCGCGCCGCACTGGAATTGCTGCCGGCCCACGTCGGCTAGGCTGACGCGTTGAAGGGCCTTTAGCTCAGCTGGTAGAGCGCCACGTTTACACCGTGGATGTCGTCGGTTCGATCCCGGCAGGGCCCACCCTCCACTGTTCTCGCGCGCCGATCGCACGCGCCTGGCGCAAACCGGCTGATCCTGCGGCGCGAAACGGCTTTTTGCGCGCATTCCGACTGCATACCGTTGCAGGATCGAGGCTTTCTGGCTCCTTCCGAGCGGCTTCGTTCGGTGGTGGCGTGCTGATCGGGTAGACTCGCCACCACCACCCCTCCTGCCGCTCGCGCCGCCGCTAAACTCCCGGCATGCCCGACGGCCCATACCGCTGGTTCGTGTACGCCGAGATCGCCCTCGCCGTCGTCACGTTCGTCGCCCTGTGCTTCATCGTCGCCCCGTACGGACGGCACGGCCGCTCCGGATGGGGTCCGACCGTGCCGGCGAGGGTCGGCTGGGTGGTGATGGAGAGCCCGGCGTCGATCGTCTTCCTGCTGTTCTTCCTGCTCGGCGACCACCGCACCGAGCTGGTGCCGCTGCTGTTCCTCGCGCTCTGGCAGCTGCACTACGTGCAGCGCGCGTTCGTCTACCCGTTCCTGATGCGGACGGGCTCGCGGATGCCGGTGTCCGTGGTGGCGATGGCCATCCTGTTCAACCTGCTCAACGCGTGGGTGAACGCGCGCTGGATCTCGCAGTACGGGGAGTACGCGAACAGCTGGCTGGCCGACCCGCGGTTCTGGATCGGAGTGGCCGTGTTCCTCGCCGGGTTCGCGCTGAACATCGGCTCCGACCGCATCCTGCGCCGGCTGCGGGATGCGCGCGGCCGGGATGCGCGGGACGGCGGGGCCGCGGGCGGCGGCTACCGCATCCCGCACGGCGGCGGCTATCGCTGGGTGTCCAGCCCGAACTACCTGGGCGAGATGGTGGAGTGGACGGGCTGGGCGATCGCGACCTGGTCGCTGGCCGGGCTGGCGTTCGCGCTGTACACGATCGCGAACCTCGCACCGCGGGCGATGGCGAACCACCGCTGGTACCGCGAGACGTTCGCCGACTATCCGCCGGAGCGGAAGGCGATCGTCCCGTACCTGCTCTGACGGTGGTGCCGCGTACGCTGACGGCAGTCGTCGGAGGGAGTTGGCGTGCCGGAGAGCGTCGAGCAGTGGTGGGCGCGCCGCCAGTGGTCGAAGGGCGAGGCGACGCCGTACCCGGTCGGTCGCTACCGCACCGACTGGGAGCGGTACCCGATGCTGATCCGGCAGTACCACCCCGACCTCAACCACGGCATCGTGCTCAGCCAGGTGCCGCCCGCTGCCGAGGTCTACCTGCTCTGGGAGTGCGACTCCGGGCACCGCTTCGTCGCGACTCCGGAGGAGCAGCGGTCCCGGCCGGGCGGCACCAGACGGCGCTCGGCGTGGTGCCCGGCCTGCGCCGAGGGAGCGGCCCCGCGCCGCATCCGGCAGCCGCAGCCCGACGACGGGATGCACGCCTGCGGTCACGCGCGCGACCCGCGCAGGATCGAGCACGAGCCGGGCGACGACCGCTGCTTCCTCTGCCGCAGGCTCGACACCGAGCGGCTCACCCGCGAAGAACTGGTCACTCTGGCGGCTCCGGGGTCGCGGGTGGCCGTGTCGGAGGAGAACGGCACGGCGGCGAAGCACTCCTGGCAGTGCGACAAAGGGCACCCGGTGTACCAGGCGCGCATCGAGCGCATTCTGGTCGGCCGGCGCTGCCCGGTGTGCCTGCACGCCGCGGCGGGCGCGGATGCCGTGGCCGTCGGCGAGGCGTTCGTGAGCAGGTGGGCGCCGCGCCCAGCCTCCGCCGCCGAGCCGGCGCTCAAGCAGCGCATCGCCGACCGGCTCGACGTGGACCTCGACAGGAACGCCGTGCGCGTGGCGCGGCCGTTCTTCTCGCACCTGGAGGTCTGGCCCGACATCGTCATCGCCGAGCTGCGCGTCGCGATCGAATACGACACCACCGGGCGGCACGGCCTGGAGCACGTCGGTCCGCGCGAGGCGACGGACAGGAAGAAGGACAGGCTGCTGCGGGCGTCCGGCTGGGAGGTGGTGCGCATCCGGTGCGGCAAGCTGCAGCCGATCGGGCCGTACGACCTGCTGGCGGGGTCGGTGAACGCCGCACTGGTCGAGCGCATCCTGGATCGGCTGGGGGAGATCAGGGGCGAGCTGATCGTCGGGGCGTATCTGCGCTGACCGCCGCACACCGCGCCAAATGCCAGTAATTCAGCGGGAAATCTGCACTCGTGCAACGTCGGTGGCCGTGGCTACGCTGAACCCGTACCGGCCCTTCGGCGGCCGGACGCACTCGACAGAAAGACAAGGCTCATGGCTTCCACTCTCAACCCATACATCAACTTCCGCACCCAGGCGCGCGAGGCGATGGACTTCTACCAGTCGGTGTTCGGGGGCGAAGTGCAGCGGAGCACGTTCGCCGAGTTCCAGGTCAGCACAGACCCGGACGAGAAAGACCTCATCATGCACTCCCAGCTGACCACCCCGTCGGGTTTCACGCTGATGGTGGCCGACGTGCCGAAGCACATGGACCTCGCGGAAGGCTCCAACATCTCGGTCTCGCTGAGCGGCGACGACGAAGCCGAACTCTCCGGATACTTCGCCAAGCTGATCGAGGGCGGCACGGTCATCGAGCCCCTCTCGAAGGCGCCGTGGGGAGACAGCTTCGGGATGGCGGTCGACAAGTTCGGCGTGTCCTGGCTGGTGAACATCGCAGGGTCAGCGCCCGCTCAGCAGGGCTGACCGGCGCATCCGGGGTCGCCCCGCCGCCGCACGGTTGCCCCGTCGCGGCGGCGAGGCGACAATGAGGCATGAGCGTGTCGACGATGACCGGCCCGATTGTTGCCGGGGTGTACCCGGGACAGCCGGTCGCGGTCGTGCAGGAGGCCGCCGCGCTGGCCGCGCGCCTCGACCGGGCTCTGCTCTGCGGCTACGTGACGCCGGACAGCTACCTGACCGAGTGGGAGCGCGCCGACCTGCGCAGGGAGGCGTCGTTGCATCCGGAGGGTGTCGGACCGGACGACGAGCGGCTGGCCATCGACCTGGCGGCGGCGATCACGGATGCGCTGGCGGACACCCGGGTGGATGCCGCGGAGGCGGACGGTGATGCGGAGGCGGAGGCGTCCGCAACGGGGGAGCCGGGTGGCTGGGCGGCGGGCGCAGGACCGTGGGGTGGCGGGATGGGGCGCGGCCTCAGCAACGGGTGGGTGCTGCGCATCCTGGCCGGGGACCCGTCGCGGGCGCTCGCGCGGGTGGCCGAGGAGGTGGATGCTCCGCTGATCGTGGTCGGAACGCACCAGGCGGGATTCGGGCACGCGGTGGAGGAGTGGCTGTCCGGGTCGGTGGCGGTGCAGCTGACGCGGGCGCAGCATCGGTCGGTGGTGGTCGTGCCGATCGGGCACGCGAGCAGGCGGACGCGGACGCTGGGGTAGCGCTGTCGGGGTACCGCTGTCGGTGGGCGGGCGTAGCGTCTGGCACGAAGGCCGACGGCGGATTCGGGGAAGGGGCGGCAATGTCGACACTCGAGGGACGGGATGCGTCCGCACTGCTGGTGATCGACGTGCAGAACGGCGTCATCGGCGGGGCATACCGGAGGGACGAGGTGATCGGCACGATCCGGGCGCTCGTCGACAGGGCGCGTGCCGAAGGGGTGCCGGTGGTGTGGATTCAACACTCCGACGAGAACATCGAGGAGGGCACCGACGCCTGGCAGTACGTCCCGGAGCTGGTGCGTGCCGAGAGCGAGCCGCTCGTGCCGAAGCACTACGCCGACGCGTTCGAGGAGACCGCGCTCGAACAGGTGCTCGCGGATGCGGGCATCGACCGCATCGTCGTGACGGGCTCGCAGACGGACGAGTGCATCCGATCGACCATCCACGGCGGCCTCACCCGCGGCTACGACGTGACGCTGGTCGGCGACGCGCACACCACCGAAGACCTCAGCGAGTGGGGCGCGCCGACGCCCGATCTGGTGGTGGCGCACACGAACCTGTACTGGGGCAACCACAGGGCTCCGGGGCGCGAGGCTGCGGTCGTGGATGCGGCGGACGTGCGGTTCTCGGGGTGAGCACGATGCGCCTCGTCGTGGTCGCGGCGTCCGACCAGGCGGACGTGACCTCGGAGAGCGGCACGGCGACCGCATCCAGGTCGAACGCACCGGCAGTGATGAGGGATGCAAGCTCCGGGAGCGACGCGAGGATGTCGCGGGGCGGGACGGAGCCTTGGCCGCTGCCGATGATCCGCAGGTCCGCCGCACGCAGGGCGGCGGACGGGATCGGGGCGGTGCCGCCGGCGACCGAGCCGATCTGGATCCAGGTGATGGCGCGGCCTCTGTCCGGCCGGGCGGTGATCAGGCCCGTGAGCGCAGCGGCGGCGGGCTCTCCCCAGAGATAGTCGAGGACCACGTCGACCTCGGCGGCCGACCGTCCGATGGCGTCGGCGATAGCGGCGGGGTCGCCATCGAGGGAGACGACCTCGGTGGCGCCGAGGGCGGGGAGCGCCGCCAGTTTCCCGGCGTCGCGTCCGGCCGCGACGATCCGGGATGCGCCCAGACGCTTCGCGAGCTGCACGGCCAGTCCGCCCGCGCTTCCGGTGGCGCCGAGCACCAGGACGCTCTGGCCTGGCTCGAACCGCATCCGGCTGCGGAGGGCGAGCCACGACGACATCGCGGGGTTCATGGCGGCGGCGACGGCGATCGGGTCGGCGTCCGGGGCGAGGACGATGCTGCGGCGGCGATCGATCACCGTGCGTTCGGCCATCGAGCCGGCGGTAGTGTCTGCCAGGACGAAGTAGTGGAGCGCTCCGGACGCGTCGCGGCCCACTCCGTCGATGCCGGGGATCAGCGGGAGTTCGTCGGTGCTGGTGTAGTGGCTGCCGTCCGCCTGCGACCGCACGCGGGGGTGCAGTCCGGCGGCGATGACGTCGACCAGCAGTTCGTCGGGCTCGGATGCCGAGGGATCGGGGACGTCGGCGTAGCTGGGTCGTGCGTCGAACGATGAGACGAGTGCTGCTTTCATGGGGACCTCCGTCGTATAGTTGGTAACACGAAGTATTATTAGTTCGTATTACCACCTATGTCAAGGAGGCGCGATGACGGCGACGGAACGGGAGAGCGGCGGCGATGGTGGCGGCGTTGGCGACCAGGATGCGCTGGTCGACGCCCTCGTGCAGTTCTCCTATCGGACGATGGGGGTGCTCAGCAGACTGGCCGCCGAGAACGACCTGTCGCTGACGCAGCTGCGGGTGCTCGGCATCCTGCGCGACCGCCGGCTGCGCATCACCGCCATCGCCGACTATCTGGGCCTGGAGAAGTCCACGCTGTCCGGACTGGTCGACCGCGCGGAGAAGCGCGGGCTGGTCAAGCGCGCCCCGTCCGCCACCGACCGGCGCGCCGTGGACGTGCTCCTCACGGCCAGCGGGCACGAGCTGTCCTCCCGCCTGACGGCCGAGCTGAGGACCGAGCTGACGCCGTACACCTCGACGCTCGCGGCCGACGAGCAGCAGCAGGTGCGTTCGCTGCTCGAACGGATGCTCGGCGGGGACGCGCTCTGACCCTCCCGCCCCTCCCGCCGCTCGGGCGACGGTGGCAGACTGCGGGCATGGGTATCGAGGAGTGGTGGGGGAGACTGGGCCCCGCCGAGCGGCAGTGGCTCATCGACAACAACGGCGACGCGCTCCCGGATGCGCTGGTCGCGTCGATCGTGGAGGCGGGCGGCGTGGTGCAGGTGGTCGGGGCCGAGGATGTGGCCGAGGACGTTCCTCCGGGCAGTTACCTCGCCGACGACGACGTGGACTGGATCGAGGAGACGGCGAACGAGGACGACGGCGCCGAGCTCGACGAAGAAGAGTGACCGCCGCAGGTGTACCTTGCTGGGCATGAGCACGGACACCGCTGTTCTCGACTGGATGCTCGACTCCGATCCTGCGTTGCGCTGGCGGGTCGAACGCGATCTTCTCGGCGCCCCGCCGGAGGTGTGGGCCGCCACGCGGGCCAGGGTCGCCACCGCGGGGTTCGGCGCGCGGCTGCTGGCCGAACAGGACGCCGACGGGCAGTGGGCAGGTGGCGCGTACTTCCCCGGGGACGCCGAGTTCGACCATCCCGATGAGCGTGACGAGGGCGGCCAGCCGTACACCGCCACCACCTGGAGTCTGAACGCGCTGCGGGAGTGGGGTGTCGACGCCGGCGCCCTGGCGGGTACCGCCGAGCTGCTGGCCGCGAACAGCCGGTGGGAGTACGAGGACCTGCCCTACTGGGGAGGCGAGGTCGACTGCTGCATCAACGCGTTCACCCTCGCAAACGGGGCCTGGCTGGGCGCCGATGTCTCGGGGATCGCGCAGTGGATCCTCGAGCACCGGATGGCCGACGGCGGGTGGAACTGCGACTGGGTGGAAGGCTCGACGCGGTCCTCGTTCCACTCGACCCTCAACACGCTCGACGGGCTCCTCTATTACGAAGGCGCGACCGGAGGCAGCGACGCCCTCCGCGAGGCCAGGCACGCCGGAGAGGAGTACCTGCTCGAACGCCGTCTTCTGCGGAAGCAGTCGACGGGCGAGCTGGTCGCTCCGTGGGTGGCCAGGTTCGCGTACCCGTTCCGCTGGAAGTACAGCGCCCTGCACGCCGCGGACTACTTCCGCGCCGCCGCCCTGCACGACGACACCCCGCCCGACCCGCGGCTGGCCGAGGCCGTGGAGCTGATCCGCGCATCCCGCACCCCGGACGGGACCTGGCTGCAGGGGTACCGGCACCCTGGCAGGGTGTGGTTCGAGATCGACGCGGCTCCGGGCGAACCGTCGAAATGGCTGACGTTCCACGCGACGCGCGTGCTGGACTGGTGGGACGGGGCCGCACAAGGCACCCGTGGATCGGCCTCGCCAGGGGATTGACGGCGCGTCGTCCTGGGGGCACGGTGATCGGCGAGCCGGATGGCGGGTCGATCCGACGACAGGGGCGGCCGACGATACCGCACCCCCGGCTCCGGCGGCGACCGTGCCCCGACCGCACGGTCGCCGTTGCACCGCACGTCGGCGGCCGGGCGAGAGACGAGGGAGAACGCAGTGACGATTCAGCTCAACGAGAAGGCGCTCACGCACGCGCGCGGCCTGCTGCGCCGCGGCGAACTGGTGGCCGACGAGCGGGACGACTGGAGCGAGCACGCCCCGTCCGCCGACGAGGAGAACGCGTTCATCGAGAAGCACGGGATCGCCGAGTACGCCCAGTGGCATCTGGGCGAGGACACTTCCAAGAACGAGGGCACGAAGGGCAGGTACTCGTTCCCGTACGGCGACTTCAGGAAACTGCACCGCTGCGCCGTGATCTCCGGCGAGAGCAGGGCAGGGCAGTACGACCACGCCAGCATCGAGAAGGCGTTGAAGGAATTGCTCGGCGGCATCGACCGCAAAGAGTCCGCAGACAAGTAGTGAGCAGGATCGACAGGCGAAGGAGCACGATCATGAGCGACGCACGCGAGACAGCACCGGAGAGCCCGTCGGGGGAGCCCCTCGACACGGCACCCACCGAGACCGGAGAGACCGAGGACGCCGACGAACTGCTCGACCCGCGGGAGCCGTACGACGCGCACGGCGTGTTCGAACCGCGCAGGGACGGCGCGGGGGCCGACGACCTCGACGCAGGCACCGACGACATCGCCGCCGAGCCGCTCGACGACGACCAGCTCTGAGCCGGATGTTCCCGGGTTTCGAGGTCGACGACATCCTGGTCGACCCCGACGGCGTCGATGACGGCCCCACCGTCGTGCACGTACGCCACGCGGGCACGGGCCCGCCGGTCCTGCTCCTGCACGGCCACCCGCGCACCGGCTCGACCTGGTATCGGGTGGCGCCCCGCCTGGTGGAGGCCGGCTTAACCGTGGTGGTCCCCGATCTGCCGGGCTACGGCGCATCCACGGCCCCCGACCCTCAGCCCGACCACGCCCCGCACGCGAAGCGGGCGACGGCCGAGCGCCTGCTGGCGGCGATGGATGCGCTCGGGCACGAACGCTTCGCGGTGGTCGGTCACGACCGGGGCAGCTACGTGGCGTTCCGGATGGCGATGGACCACCCGGAGCGGGTCACCAGGGTGGCGCTGCTGGACTGCATCCCGATCGTCGAGCATCTGGAGCGGATCACCCCGGAGTTCGCGACCGCCTGGTGGCACTGGTTCTTCTTCGCTCAGCCCGGCACGCCGGAGCGGGTCATCCTGGCCGATCCCGACCGCTGGTACCACGGCGATCCAGAGGCGATGGGGGCGGAGAACCACGCCGAGTGGCGGGAGGCGGTGCGCAAGCCGAGCGTGGTGCGCGCGATGCTGGAGGACTACCGCGCCGGCCTCACCGTCGACCGCGCCGACGAGACGGCCGACCGAGCGGCGGGAAGGAAGATCGAGCAGCCGCTGCTCGTGCTGTGGTCGGGGCGCGACGACCTGGAGCAACTGTTCGGAGACCCGCTCGCGATCTGGCGCGACTGGGCGACCGACGTGCGCGGCTGGGCGATCGACTCCGGTCACCATGTCGCCGAGGAGCGTCCGGTCGAGCTGAGCGCGGCGCTGGCCGGGTTCCTGTCCGACCGTCCGGGCGGGTGATCGGTCACGCCCTCCGCCACTCGTCACTGGTGAGGTGCGAGCCGGCCTGCGGACCCATCTGCAGCATCCCGCCGTCGACGGTCCAGGATGCGCCGGTGACGTACGACGCCTGCGGGGAGGCGAGGAACGCGATCACGGCGGCGACCTCGCGGGCGTCGCCGGGGCGGCCGAGGGGGATGCCCGGCCGGTGCACCCGGCGTGGATCCTCGTCGTCCGCGTCGTTCATCGGGGTGGAGATCTCGCCGGGCGCGACGGAGTTGCAGGTGATGCCGTACTCGCCGAGTTCGAGGGCGAGCGTCTTGATCAGCCCGCCGAGGCCGTGTTTGGCGGCATCGTATGCGGCGGACCCGACCCGCGGCTGGTGCTCGTGCACGCTCGTGACGGCGATGATGCGTCCGCCGCGTCCCGCATCCACCATCCGCCTGGCGACGCGCTGGATGCACACGAACGGCCCGTCGAGGTCGGCGGCGACGGTGGTGCGCCAGGTGTCCCAGTCGGTGTCGAAGAACGCGGGGCCGCCGTTGACGCCCGCGTTGTTGACGAACACATCGCAGCCGCCGAGCCGGTCGGCGAGCGCGTCGACCACGTCGCCGCAGGCGGGGGCGTCCGTGGTGTCCAGCCTGGTCGTGAACGCCTGGCGGCCGGCGTCGCGCACGAGCCGGGCGGTCTCCTCGGCGCCGTCCTCGTCGGAGTGCCAGGTGATGCCGACGTCGAGACCGGCCTCGGCGAGCGCGACGGCCGTCGCCCTGCCGATGCCGGAATCCGAGCCGGTGACGATCGCTGTGCGTGGGGTGAAGTCCTGGTCGGGCATGCTCGTTACGGCTTCCCTTCCTCACTGTACGGCGTCTCGCCCTCTGCGCCGTCGCCCGGGTCGTCGGCCTCCCGTTCGGCGTCGCCGTCGCGCCGGGTGCCGAGGTCGTCGTCCGGGTCGGCGAGCGCGCCGATCACGTCTCCGATGACGTTCTTGTCCGGGGTGGGGTCGACGGCGCCTCCGTCGTCTCCCTCGAGGCCGTCTGCCAGTCCGTTGGTCTGGTCGAAGCCGGTTTCTCTGTCGTCTCGTCGGTCTGTCATGACCGTCATCGAACACCGAATCCGCTGTTCGGCAAGCCCCCGCCGTCCGGTCCGGGTGAGGCGTACACTCCGCGCCATGACTGCCGGAAAGCTGATCTTCATCCGTCACGGCGAGAGCACAGCGAACGTGGCGGCCACCGCCGCCGAGCTGGCCGGTGCGGAGACTATCGCCGTGGAGGCGCGCGACCCCGACGTTCCGCTGACCCCGCTCGGCGAGCAGCAGGCCACCGCCGTCGGGCCGCGGCTGGTCGACGCGCTGGACGGGCACCCGGAGCGCGCGCTGTTCTGGAGCTCTCCGTACCGTCGCGCCGTTCGCACGGCCGAGCTCGCGCTGGGCGGCGCCCTGCCGTTCACCATCGACGAGCGTCTGCGCGACCGCGAGCTGGGCATCCTGGACGCGCTGACCACCCGGGGCGTCGACGCGCGGCTCCCGATGGAGGCGGCCAGGCGGCGCTGGCTGGGGAAGCTCTACTACCGCCCGCCGGGCGGCGAGGCGTGGACGGACGTGGCCCTCCGGCTCCGCTCGTTCCTCCGCGACCTGGACACGGCGGACGGACGGCCGGTGGTGCTGTTCACGCACGACGCGGTGGTGAGTGTGTTCCTGTACGTGCTGTGCGGGTGGACGGAGCAGCAGCTGGACGACTTCCTGGTCTCCCGCATCGTGGGCAACGCCTCCCTGACGACGCTGGAACGCGACGGCGCCGGCTGGCGGCTGGACGCGTTCGCCGACGACGCGCACCTCCACGACGCCGGGCTTCCGGCGACGGCGCACCCGGGAGCGGCCCGTGTCGACGACTGAGCAAGGCGGCATGGCGGGCACGGCCGCCGAAGTGGATGCGGTGTACCTGCGCCGCTGGGAGCTCCCTGCCCCCGGCGCGTCGAAGCAGTCCCGCGGAGACGTGGTGGTGGTCGGCGGTGCCGAACGCTCCCCTGGCGCTGCGCTGCTCGCCGGGCGTGCATCCCTGCGGGTCGGCGCCGGACGCCTGACGCTCGCGGTCGGGAAGTCCTCGGCCACGGCGGTGGCTGTCGCCCTGCCGGAGTGCGGGATCGTGCCGCTCTCCGAGAACGCGGACGGCTCAGTGCGCGGCAGGTCGGTCACGGCGGCCGCAGCAGACCTGGGCGGTGCGGACGCCGTGCTCGTGGGACCCGGCCTCGACGACATCGGCGAAACGAAGCGGATGCTGACGACACTCGCCGGTGTCGTCTCCCGCGACGCGACGCTGGTGCTCGACGCGTACGCGCTCGGCGCCCTGGCGGTGGCCGGACGCAAGGTCCTTCGCGGGTTCGGCCGCGGCGCGCGCATCCTGACGCCCAACCTCGACGAGGCCGCGCTCCTGCTCGGACGTCCGCTGGACGACCAGCCGGCCGACCTGCTCCGCATCGCTCGGCGCTACCACGCGGTGGTCACCTGCCACGGCTGGATCGCCGACCCCGACGGCACGCTCCTGCACGTCCGCGACGGCGGACCGGGGCTCGGCACGTCGGGCAGCGGGGATGCGCTGGCCGGCGCGATCGCCGGGCTCGCGGCCCGGGGATGCGGTCCGCTGCAGGCGGCGGCGTGGGGCACGTACCTGCACGCGGCGGCAGGGGAGTCGCTGGCGCGGGAGGTGGCGGCGCTCGGGTTCCTCGCAAGCGAGATCGTGGAACAGCTGCCGCGGGAACTGGCGGCGGTGGAGGACAGGGTGGGGGAGTAGCGGCGCCGCGCATCCGCCCCTGCCGGCGGCTACGCCCGCGTGCTCGCGAGCAGCTCGATGACCTCCGCCGTCGTGCCCGTCTCGCCGATTCGTGGGAACACGCTGCTCACCACGTGGTCGTGCGCCTCCGCGCTCCTGTCCGACATCGCGTCGGTGGCGAGGGTGACGTTGTAGCCGAACTCGTGCGCCTGCCGCGCGGTGGATTCGACGCCCGCGCTGGTCGCGATCCCGGCGATCACCACCTGCGTCACGCCCTCGGAGCGCAGGTACGCATCCAGATCGGTGGCGGTGAACGCACCCCAGGTGCGCTTGGTGACCACGTGGTCGCTCTCGGTGCGGTGCAGCTCCGACACGAATTCGAGCGCGTCGGCCGGGCGCTCGCCCATCGGGCTCTGGGCCTGGGCGCCGGGCTGCGCCTCGATGCGGCCGGGAGCGCGCCCCGCCACGTTCACCAGCACCACCGGAAGTCCGTAAGCGCGGAACGCGTCGGCGAGCGCCCCCGCGTTGGCGAAGACCTCCTCGACCGGGTGGGCGACGTGGTATGCGCGGATCGCGTTCTGCAGGTCGACCACGATGAGTGCGGTGCGGGTGTCGATGGTGCTGATGGTCATGCGTGGGGCCTTCCAGACGGGACTTCGAGCCTACGCCCGCGTCAGCCCCGTTCTGTGTCGGGCTTCCCCGGTCGCGCGTTCGCGTCGTCCCTGATGTCGATCCTGGTGACGCCGGGCTCCGGCTCCTCGGTGCTGATGCGCGGCTTCGCGTCCTCCTCGGTGGACTTCGGGGCCGTGGTCAGCTGGTCCTCGCGCTTCTCCGCTGGCGACAGCTCGTCCGCCGGGTCTGCAGGCATGGGTCTCTCCTCTGGTCGATGGGTGGGGGAGTCGGCTCGAACGGTATGCGGGAACCGGAGGCGACGCAAGGCCACCCGGCCGCTGACCGCCTCAGCTCGGGCTCGGGATGCTCGGGATGCGCGCCACCGGCTGCCGCAGGATGGTCCGCAGCTTCTCCGGCGCCGTCCGCCGCGCGTCGCTCAGGTAGATCTCGTGGTGGAGGCCGACCATGCGCATCCCGTTCGCCGGCACGAACTCCGTGTGCAGCGCATCCAGCACGGGCGCTTCGTCGTCGTACGAGCCGACGTGCAGCGTCTGGACGCAGAGCCCTTCGTCCAGCCACCCGGCCCGCACCGCGTCGATCGCCGCGTCGCCCACCGAGCGGGCCGCTGCGGAGCGCGCGACGTCGAGATGCTCGTCGGTGATCCAGGCCGGGATGAGGTTCAGGAGCGTCCACGACCAGAGGGACTTGTCCCTGCCGGTGGTGAACGCTGCAGGATCGTCGGCCCACCAGAGACCTTCGAGCGGCATCACCGTGTAGTCCTCGCCGAGCTCGTTCTTGCTGAAGAACTTGAGCTTGTACGCGAACGGGTAGAGCGCAGCGAGTGCCGCCTGGTATGCGGGGGCCGTGTTCGGGTCCCCGTGGCCGTCGACCATCAGATAGCGCAGCGGGGGAACGGTGACGACGTCGAACCGTTCGCGTGGGGCGCTGTAGCTGGCGAGCTCCTTCCGGAGATCGTGCTTCACGGCGTGGCGGAGGTGAAGCCGTCGGGGAACGACACCGTGCGGTCCGGCCCCATCGGACGGAGGCCGTCCGGCAGCGGGAACCCGACCGTGTACTCGACCAGCGGGGCGTTCATGTCGCCCCAGTCGTCCTTCTTCACCCGGATGGCGTCGGTCGACACCTCGGTGATGCGCACGCGCAGCCAGCGGCCGTCGTCGAGGCGCAATTCGAACGGGTCGGCCAGGTAGCCGATGCCGAGCGCATCCAGGTGCTCCTCGGCGTCAAGCCAGTCGACAACGCCGGTCACCCGGCGGCCGAGCAGGTCGACGGCGACGAAGCCGTCGCCGTCCTGGTCCATCCAGCCGAGCAGTTCGCCGTCGGAGCGGCGGTGCTCGATCCAGGTCTCCTGAACGCTCATCGGCCCACCATACAAGGTGCCTGCCATGGGCAGAGATACCGTTACAGTGGACGCTGTGCTGATCCCCGAAATCGACAGAGCCTAGCCACCGACTTCTCGGTGGCGGCCCCGCAGCAGCGTCAGCGCGCAGCCCTCGGCAGGGGAGTCCTCTGCAGGGCAGCGCCGACGTGCGACGCCGTCGAACCCGCACACCGGCGATCCGCCGGGACGCGGGCAGGTTTCTGATCATTCCGCTCCCGTATCCCGTCGAGCGCGCACTTCTAGGGGATCCATGTCCAACGCATCCATCGTCCTGTCCACCCTCTCGTTCTCCTGGCCGGACGGCGAGCCGGCCATCGCCGGCGTCACCGGCAGTTTCGGCTCCGGCCGCACCGGCCTCGTCGGCGACAACGGAGCGGGCAAGTCCACGCTCCTGCGGCTCATCGCCGGCGAGCTCACACCCACGAGCGGCAGCATCAGCACCACCGGAGACGTCGGCTATCTCGCGCAGTCCGTCACCTGGCGGGACGCGACGACGCTGGCCGACCTGCTCGGCATCGCGCCCATCGTCAGCGCCCTGCGCGCCATCGAAAGCGGTGACGTCGACGAGCGGCACTTCGACACCGTCGGCGACGACTGGGACATCGAGTCCCGCGCCGACGAGCAGCTGCGCCGCCTCGGCTTCAGCTCCGCCGACCTCGACCGCAGCGTCGGCACGCTCTCCGGCGGAGAGGTCATGCTCATCGCCATCGCCGGCCTCCGCGTGCGGCGCCTGCCGATCACGCTGCTCGACGAGCCGAGCAACAACCTCGACCGCGACGCCAAACGGATGCTCGCCGACCTGCTCGACACCTGGCCGGGCACCCTCGTGGTCGTCAGCCACGACCTCGACCTGCTCGACCGGATGGATCAGACGGCCGAGCTCTACGACGGCAGGCTCACCGTGTTCGGCGGCCCGTACAGCCAGTGGAAGGAGAACCTCGACCGGCTGCAGGCGGCGGCCGTTGCCGCGGCCCAGGCGGCCGAGCACGCCGTCAAGGCGGAACGCCGCCAGCGCGCAGAGGCGGAGAGCAAGCTCGCCAAGCGGGCGCGAACGGCGAAGACCGCGAACGAGAACAAGAAGGGGTCGAAGATCCTGATGAACGGGCTGGCGTCCCGGGCGGAGAACTCCGCGGGCAAACTGCGCGCCGGGCTCGACGACAAGCTGGACGCCGCGAAGGCGAACAGAGAGGCGGCGGCGGCGCGTATCCGGCCCGACCAGAAGATCAGCCTGCAGCTGCCCGACCCGGATGTGCCCTCCGGCCGACGCATCGGTGAACTGCACGGCACAGACCGCACGATCATCGTGCAGGGTCCGGAGCGCATCGCGATCGTCGGCGCGAACGGTGTTGGAAAGACGACGCTGCTCGAGAACCTGGTCGCCGGACGCGCGTCTGAGTCCGGCCGGGCCGGCGGGGTGCTGCACACCGACAGGGTCGGTTATCTCAGCCAGCGGCTCACCGGACTCGACGAGTCGCGCAGCGTGCTCGACACCCTGCGTGCGGTGGCGCCCCAGGTTCCGGATGCGCAGCTTCGCAACCAGCTCGGCCGCCTGCTGGTCTCCGGCAGCGACGTGAACCGTGCGGTCGGCACGCTCTCCGGCGGCGAGCGGTTCCGGGTGTCGCTCGCCCGGCTGCTGTTCGCCGACCCTCCCGCTCAGTTGCTGGTGCTGGACGAGCCGACGAACAACCTCGACCTGGTGAGCGTCGACCAGCTGGTGGCGGCGCTCACCGCCTACCGCGGCGCGGTGCTGGTGGTGAGTCACGACGACCGGTTCCTGGCGCGGCTCGGGTTGACGGAGGTGCTGGAGCTGGGCGCGGCAGGGGAGCTGCGGCGGGTGGAGGTGGCCGCGGGCTGAGGTGGCGGTGAGTGGAGATCAGTCCCCGGCGCCCACCGCCACCGCAGCCTGCAGCCGCCGGATGACCTCACCGCGCAGGCCGGAGGCGAGCAGCCCGGGCCCGAGCGGCCCGGCGGAGTCGTGGCCGAGCGGGGGCAGGGTCGCGAGGGCGGCCCTCGCCTCCGCGCTCAGCCGCGCGAGCTGCCAGGCGATCTCGGCGTCGAGCGCATCCGGTCGTTCCGGTGCGGCGAGCGCGGCCGCCGTGGCCGCGTACGCCGCGGCGCCGAGAGCGTGCGCGCCCATGTGCGCGACCCCGGCCGCCTGCGCTGCCGCCCGCGCGGCGGCGACCGCGGCGGGCGAGCTGACCGCCTTCGCCGCGCGACCAGCCACGAACCGGCGACGGATCTCCTCGGCGGCCCCGAGCTCGCCGCGCGCGAACGCCCTGGTTCGTGCGATCGCATCCCGGGCCCGGTCGTCGTCGGGCGCCTCCGCCTCGAACAGCGGCAGCACCCGCTCCGCGCAGTCCGCGGCCCACACCGCGACGATGCGGCGGTCCTCTTCACTCAGCGACTGCGGCGACGGCATACCGCCACCCTTTCACACCGGCCGCTGGCGCGTCCGGCCGCGAGTAGTTCACGCGGAGAACGCGCGCGACGCGCCCCCCGTTTCTCCGCCCGAACGGAGAACCGCGAGCAACCGGGCCGTTCATCCGTCCTCACCAAGGCGCGGCAGCGGACGCCGCCGTCTCCGTTCCAGCGGACACGCGGTCGCGCGGCGGTCCGGACTCCGCTTGTGCGGAGAGTACAGCGGCGTGTCGCCCTACGACTCCGCCGTTATGGCTCACACCAGCACCCTGGACCGCGGAAACCGTTTGACCGTACGCTGTCATCCACGTGACCTTCACGCGCTGAGCGCATCCAGGACCTGTTCGATCTCGAACACTCGAGAAGGGGGAGCACGATGGAGGAGCCGAGCGGCGCCGTGACCGGGGAGGCACCGCCGCAGCGGGTGGGGAGGAGGCGCCGGCCGACCGTCGACACCATCGCCGTCATCGTTCTCTCCACGGTCGCCGTGCTCACGGCGTGGTGCGGTTTCGAGTCCTCGAAGTGGGGCGGGGAGATGTCCATCGCGTTCAGCCAGGCGTCGAGCGCCAGGGTGCAGGCCGGCGACTATGCCAGCCAGGCACGGGATGCGCGGGCGCTCGACCAGGGCGTCTTCGAACAGTGGGTGCTCGCCGACGCCCGCGGCGACACCCAGCTGGTCGAGTACATCGAGGCGCGGTTCTCGCCGGAGTTCGCCGTCGCCTTCGACGCCTGGACCGCTGAGGGACGCGTCGATCGTGGGCCGTTCGTCCGGTCCGACTACGTTCCTCCCGGCACGGCGGAGGCCAAGAAGCTCAACGACCGCGCCGACGAGCGCTACAACGCCGCACTGACGGACAACGCGCGCGGAGACAACTACTCGCTGCTCACGGTCATGTTCGCGCTGGTGCTCTTCCTCGCCGCCATGTCGCAGCGCGCCATCCCGCGCACGGGGCGCCTGGTCCTGATCAGCACGGCCATCGCCTTCGCCCTGTTCGGCGTCGTGCTTCTCGCCACCTTCCCGATCCGGATCTGACCGGTCCCGAATCCGCTGGGGTGGAAAGAGGGGTCTAGAGGGTTTCTGTACATCCTCGTATAGTTCGGAGCGCGTGACGAAGCGAATGGGGATTCGGTGTCATGATGCGCTCGGCGAGACGATCAGGGGCAGGTCGGCTGGCTGGAGGTGCGCTTGCTACGCTCCTCGTTCTCGCGATGATCCCCGTCGCCGCGGCCCCCGCCGCCGCGGAAGGGCCGAGTGAGGTCACGCTCACCAAGACGGCGTCGGCGACGACCGTCGCGCCGGGGGAGACGTTCACCTACACCCTCGAAGTCGGCTGCTCGGCCGTGGACATCGGCACCGGATGCACGAACGCGACCCTCACGGATTCGGTCCCCGGCGCGTTCGAGGTCGTCAGCGTGTCCGTCGGCACCGGGCTGTCCGCCGAGACCCCGCAGGTGTCCGGTCAGGACGTCACGGTGGTCTTTAATTCGCCGCTGGACGATCCGCCCGGCGCCATCGGGCTGCCGGCGTCGGCCACCGGCGTCGTGACCATCACCGTCCGGGCGCGGGACGACCTGCCGTTCGAGGCGAGTGGCATCCCGGTCCCGAACTCCGCGGAGCTCACGGCGACCAACCAGCTGGCACCGGCTGATTCGACCGCGAGCGTCACCCCGATCGTGCCCCTCGACCTCGCGACGACGGCGAGTAAATCGTTCGATCCGACCGGCGCTCCCGCCGACCCCGGCACCCCGACGACGCTGACGCTCACCGGCACGAACACCTCCAATGCCGGCGTCGACAGCATCGTGCTGACCGATCCGCCGGACCCGACGGCGACTCCCAATCCGTTCGACCACCTCGCGCTGGACTCGCTCGGCACCGTGACGTTCCCTGCTCCCGCCGATCAGGTGCAGGTCGATGTCTGGGACGGCACGCAGTGGGTGCTCGGCACCCCGGGACCGACCGCCGTGCTTGCGGGCGGCGTCCCGGCCGACGGCGTCTCCGGGGTGAGGATCACGTTCAGCAACTCGGCGGGCGAGCCGATCCCCGCAGATGCCAGCGGGTCCGTGGAGGTGAACCTGGTGCAGCGGCCGGACGTCGCCGACCTCACCGCTGCGTTCGTGGTCGACAACACCGTGCAGAGCGAGGTGACGCACGGCACGGACACCGCGACCGGCACCGCCACCGCCGACTACACGATCCAGTCCAGCGTCGTCACGGTCGCCGCGACGAAGTCGTTCAATCCGAACCCGATCGTCGCCGGAGACCCGACGACGGTCACGATCGGCGGCACCAACCAGAGCGCCGTCCCGCTGACGGAGCTGAGCTTCACCGAGCCGACACTGACCGGCGCCGATCCTTTCGCAGACGGTTTCCCCGCCGGGACGTCGTTCGCCGGGTTCACGAGCGGCGTGGAGTGGCCGGACGGCGCCACCGGTGTGAGCGTCCACTATTACTACGCGGACGGCACGGACGAGGTGCTCACCTCGACGACGCCGGACAGCATCCCGGCCCCGGACCCGGCGAAATCCGTCGCGCGGTTCTCCGTCACGTTCACGGGCACCATCCCTCCCGGCGCGAGTGCGAGCATCCCGTTCACCCTCGACACCGACGCGGGGATCACCACGGATTCGACCACGATCAGCAACAGCCAGACGGTCGACGGCACGTCGGCGTCCGGCACGACCGGGACGGCGACGGCCACCGCCGATCTCACGGTCTACACCTCGCGGCTCGACACGACGATCGGCAAGGTGATCAGCCCGAACGAGATCGCGTCCTCCGCCGGAGAGTTCGTGACGGTGCAGCTGCCCGCCTCCACCAGCCCGTTCCCGCAATCGACCGTGGATGCGACCACCATCGTCGTGCAGGACCCTCCCGGCGACCCGCCGGCGCTCACCGACTGGTGGAACCACTTCGACGCGACGGCGATCACCCAGACGGCCGTTCCGGCCGGCTCGACGCTGACCATCCAGTACTGGGACGGGACACAGTGGGTCGACCTGCCCGGTGCGGTCGGCATCGCGGGGCCGACCGTGTTCTCGATGGACATCCCGGCCGACCTGCAGGACGACATCCAGGGCCTGCGCTTCGTCTACACCGCACCGGATGGATTCCCCCCTGGCACCACGGTTCAGCCCAACGTGACGATGTCGTTGCGCGACCAGCTCCGCGATGGCAGCGGTCCCGCGACCGGCACGGACGAGACGATCGAGAACTGCGCGGCGTCCTCGGCGACAGGGGTCGGCGGCGAATCGGCATCGGCCGTGATCCCGTCGCCGTGCCCCGTGGTCGACCTGATCGCCGGCGGACTTCCTGGAGGCGACGACTTCCTCACCAAGAGCTGGGCGGCCCCGAAGGTGCTCACGGCGAGGAGCGAGGCGCAGACGACGGCCACCCTCGACTGGTCGACCGGCGGCAGGGCGAACCTGGGCACGATGGTGATCTCCGACCCAGCCGACCCGGCGACCACCGCACTGTCCGACTCGGTGTTCAATGCCTTCGACCTCGTCGGGATCCCCGCGATCACCGCAGCGCAGGACCCGCATCTGATCTACGACCAGGTCACCTCCGTTCAGCTCTACAACGGCACGGCCTGGGTCGACGCGGCGAACGACCCCTGCCCCGCCGCCTGCATCGGCACCTTCCCCGGCCTGACCCTCACCGCCGCCGAACAGGCGTCGACGGTCGGGATGCGGATGACGTACGCCGAGAGCCCCGATCGCGCCAGCGCATCGGCCGGCGACCCGACGGCGCCACCGGTCGGCTCCGGCGTCGCCCGCTCCACGGGCAACGACCGCGCCATCGTGCTCACCTTCCAGCTGCGCGACGAGGTCAGGGCGCCCGTCACCACGCCGGACCCCGTCATCGCGACGCGCCTCTACAACACGGGCACAGCGGGGGAGATCGAGAACACCGCCAGGGCCACCGGCACGTCGTCGGTCGACGGCTCGACGGTCACGGACACCGCCGCCGACATCGTGCGGCTCCTGGACGTCCCCCTCAACGTCACCCTGAGCAAGACGTGGGAGGGCGGTCCGCTCGGTGTGCCGCAGGCCGGCGTCGACCCCGCCCTGTACCCGTCCGGCCGGATCACCCTGGTCGCCACCAACACCACGGCGGCCAGCGTCGACAACCTGACCATCAGCGATCCGGCGCCCGGCAGCGCATCCACCCCGTTCGAGGTCTTCGACCTCGTGAAGTTCGAGAGCGTCGGAGTCCCCGCCGGGGCCACCGCCTCGACCGTGGAGCTGACGACGGCCGGGGGAGTGACCACCGGATACTCGATCGCCGACGCGCTCGCGTTGACACCGGCCCAGCTCGCGGACGTGGTGTCGCTGCGGGTCGTCCACACCGGGCGCATCCAAGCCGGCGAGGCGTCGACGGTCGTCTTCGACACGCGGTTGCGCGCGACGGCGCGCACGTCGGGGGATCCGGTGACCGCCGCGGAGTTCTCGCCGGTCGAGAACGTCGCCCAGGCGGGCGTGAGCGACGAGGGCGGCGCCGCCGGCGGCAGCCCGACCACCAACGCCTCCGGGTCGATCGAACTCGCCGACGGCGTCCTGACCGTCGCCACCTCGAAGACCATCGTCCCCGCTCAGCAGACGGAGCCGGACGACTCTCCGGTCACCGTCACGATGTCCGGTCAGCCAGGGGGCACGGTCCGGGCGAGGCGCATCACCCTGTCCGACGCCTCCGGCACGTTCTGGAACGCGTTCGACTTCCTGGGCTTCTCCACCCCGCTCGCTCTCACGGCCCCGATCGACCGGGTCCAGATCGACGTGTGCACCGGCCGCAGCTTCGGCGACCCCACGGCGGACTGCGAGGCGGACGGGGGCACCTGGATCCTCGGTGTGCGCCAGACGGAAGCAGACGCCAACGCGTCACCGCTCCCCGCCGGGGTGACCGCAGACCAGGTGGAGGGCATCCGCTTCGTCTTCACCCAGCTGAACGGCGACCTCCTGCAGCCGTCTCCGCTGCAGACCGTCGCCATCAGCGCGCAACGCCGCGCCGATCTCCGCTCGGGCGGACAGGTGCCGAGCGATCTCTCCACGAACGCCCCGGCGCCCGGGGAGAGCGCGGCGGGCACCTTCACGAACACGGTCGACGCCCTGGCGGAGGGCACCTTCGAAACGGGAGGCCCTCCGTACACCGCCACGGACTCGAGCACCGCGATCGTGCAGTACCTGCACGCCACCAGCGCGGTCCAGGTGTCCAAGTCGCCCGCCGGGGTGCAGCAACCGGGCACGGTCATCCCGTACACCCTCACCGTGACAAACACCGGCGCCATCGCCGTCACCGACCCGGTGATCACCGACCAGCTGCCCACCGACGCCGTTGGACCGCTCCTCGTCTTCGACCCGTTCGCCGACCCGGGGACGAGCCCGTACAGCTACGCCCTGGCCGGGGCGGCACCCGCACCCCCGAGCGGACCTCCGATGCCCACCGATCCCGCCGACGTGGATGCGACCGTCAGCCAGGCCGGGGCGCGCATCCAGTTCACCTTCCCGCCGGGGACGGTGCTCGAAGTCGGTCAGACGTACACGATCACGATCGCGCTGATGTTCCGCACAGGGCTCGCGGCCGGTACGAACGTGACGAACACGCTGAGCGTCACCGGCGACCGTCCGTTCGACAGCTGCGGCGGCACCCTGGACCCCGCCACCGGGGCCTGCTCGACCGACACCACCGTCACCGTCGAGACCGCCGGCGCGCTCCGCGGCATCAAGGGCGTCCGCGCCACGGACACCGAGCTGGGCGTGGAGTCCACCAACCCGGCCGTCACCTGCGTTCCCGACGCCGACGGCTTCTACGCCGGACCGTGCGTCCCGATCACCAAGCCGGGCGGCACCGAGGTGTGGCGGCTCAACCTGATCAACACCGGCACGCTTCCGATGGACAGGATGGTGGCGATCGACAAGCTGCCGACGCCGGGAGACACCGGGGTGCTGACCCCGCTGCCCCGCGGCTCGGAGTTCCGGCCGACATACACCGGCAGTGCGGTGCTCGCCTCTGCACCGCCCGGCGCGACCCTCGCGCAGTACTACACGACGGACGCCGCTCCGTGCACCGACGACCTGTCGACGACGGGCGTCGCGTGCCCGCCCGGAGCGTGGACGCCCTGGGATGCGGCGGTCGACCCGACGACCGTGACCGGGCTGAAGTTCGTCGTCACGTTCGATCCGACCATCGCGCCGGGCGGCGCCATCGCGATCGACGTCACGACCAGGACCCCCGCCGTGCCTCCGACAGGGCTCGACGACCCGATCGCCTGGAACACCGTCGGCGTCGCAGGCCGGGTGCTCGTCGGCGCCACCCCGACCGTGACCGCGCAGACGGAGGGCAACAAGGTGGGCGTCGCCCTCGCGACCGGCCCGGTCTCCGTGATCAAGCAGGTGACCGGCGCCGGCGCAGGCTACGCGCCGGCCACCTTCACCGGCGAGCTCCGCTGCGTGTCGGCGGGCGTCGCTCTCGACCCGATCCCCGTCACCCTCACGCCCGGCACCCCTGTGACCGTCGACGATCTGCCTTGGGGGGCCGAGTGCACCGTCGTCGAGGACGACGCCGGTCAGACCTCCGGCACCGCGACCCAGGTCGTCGTCGGCACAGACACCGACCCCGTCCCGGTGATCTCGGTGACGAACGTGTACGACCTCGCCGGTCTGGTCGTGGTCAAGAGCGTCGATTCGAGCGCGGTCGATCAGGACGGCACCCCCATCGCATACGGCCCGTTCACGGTCACGGTCGACTGCACCTTCCTCGGCGCCGCCGTGTACGCCGACGGCTACGGACCGCTGCGGCCGATGACGGCCGACCTGACCGACGGGGAAGCCCTCACGCTCACCGGGCTCCCGGCAGGCGCCTCCTGCGTGGTGACGGAGACCGACGCCAAGGGCGCTGCCTCGACCACGACGACCACGGTCACCTCCGGAGGAACCACCGGCCCGACCGCTGGCGACAGCACGACGGTCGTGCTGACTCCGGATGCCGGGACGGACCCGACCTCGACGGTGACCGTCACGAACACGTTCGGCGCCGGCGCGATTCGCCTCGTCAAGGTGGTCGACGGCGCGGGAGGAGCGGCGTTCGGCGCCGGCCCCTTCGTGCTGCACGTGTCGTGCACGCTCGACGACGCATCCGGATCGCGGAGCACCTGGGACGGAGACGTCACCCTCGGCGGCACGCAGCCGCTCCAGAAGGTCGTCGCCGGGATCGCGACCGGCTCCGTGTGCGCCGTGACAGAGCCGGGCGCCGGGGGAGCGAACGCGTCCGTCGTCTCACCGGGCGAGGTCACCGTCGGCTCGGGCGACACGGTCACCGTGACCGCCACCAACACGTTCCTCACCGGCGCGATCCACGTCGACAAGGTGCGCACGGGAGACGGGGCCGACCTGTACGGCGCCGGACCGTTCACCGTGGCGCTGGCCTGCGTGCATCCGGTGGACGGGGTGCCGACGCCCGTGGTCGTGCCGGGCGGGGCGACGAGGACGCTCAGCGCGGACACCGCGTACTCCGCGGACTACGAGCTGCTTCCCGCCGACGCCGTCTGTCTACTGCGCGAGACAGGAGCAGCGGGGGCGACGTCCTCCCAGGTGCTCGACGAGAACGGCGAACCCGCCGGCCCGACCCTGGTCGTGGCGGGGGAGACGGTGACGCTGAACGTCGTCAACACGTTCGACGTCGGCTCGCTGACCGTGCACAAGGTCATCGCCGGCGACGGGGCGGGGGAACGCGGCGGTGGCTCCTTCGTCGTCCATCTGAGCTGCACCGCCGCCATCGACGGGATGCCGGCGCCGGTCGCGATCCCCGGCGGCCCCGACCGCACGCTCTCGCGCTCCACATCGCTGACGGCCGAGTACACGGACCTTCCGGCGGGAGCGACCTGCCGGGTCACCGAGAGCTCCGACGGCGGAGCGGACCGCACCACGATCACCCCGAACGACGGTGACGGCTCGGTCGGGGTGGTCACCGTCGGCGACGCCGTGCCCGTGGACATCACTGTCACCAACACGTTCGACCCCGCCGCTCCGGCGCTCTCCGACACCGGTTCCGACACGCTCCCGGTCGCCATCCTGGCGCTCGCGCTGCTCGGTGCCGGGCTACTGATCCGCAGAAGACACGACCGTGACGCTCGGGAGGAACGATGACGGAATACGAGATCCCGCTGGGGAATGCGCCCCGCTGCGGCGAGAACATCCACCTGGTGCGGTGGACCAGGAGCGCCGACGGGTGGGCGGCAGAGACGCTGCTCGCCACCTATGTGTCGAGCACGCACGACGAGTGGGTGGTCGACCAGTCCGGTCAGGAGCGTCGCCTCTGCCGACCGGAGTGGGCGTTGTTCGCCCTGTGAGCCGTTCCCCTCATGCACGCGCGACCTGAACCGCTGTCGCCGGAACTCCCGGCGACGGTGTCGATGACGCTCGCCGACTTCGTCAACGTGGACGACACCGGCAAGGCGAACATGGTCGGGGCCGGGCTGCGCATCCTGACCGTCACGCCGGCCGGAACCGCGTCCGTGCCGTTCGCGGTGTGGGCGACGGTCGCGCTGCCCACCCGCCCCGCGCATCCGGTGATCGTCGAGCTGACACTGGCTGCCGCGAACGGCGACAGCGTCCGGATCGCTGACGGGGACGGCGGCAGCATCGAGGTGCGGATCGCCAGGACGGTGCGGTTCACCGCTGGCGCGTCGCCCGGGATCGACGTGCCGGCCGGTGTGCTGCCCGCCACCCATGTCATCGCCGCCAACTTCAGTTCCGGCCTGCACTTCGCTGCAGGCGCCGGCTATCGCTGGCAGATCGAACTGGACGGCCAGGTGGCCGCCGTCTACCCGTTCTACGTCACAACCGAGTACCCACCCCAGTGAAAGGAACAAACATGAGCGACCAGCACGCCTCTCCGCTCGTCCGGCAGATCAACGACGGCAACTGGCTGCCCCAGGTGGAGGCCGAGGCGTTGCGGGCCGAGTTGTACTACCAGCGCGCGATCCACACGTACTTCACGATGCAGCCGGCGCTGAACGTGATCGGGATGCGCGACGGCTCGGAAGCGCAGTTCGGCAGCGGATACAACGTCCTGCCGATCTGGAAGGACAGGATGGACAGCCGCACCTGGGTGCCCACCCCCAACGCGGACGTGATCTACGCGATGAGCTACCTCGACCTGCGGGAGACCGGGCCGTTGGTGGTGAACGCACCGGCGAACGTGATCGGGATGTTCACCGACTTCTTCCAGCGCACCATCACCGACGTCGGCGCCATCGGTCCCGACCGGGCCCGCGGCGGGCTCTACCTTCTGCTGCCGCCCGGCTACGACGGGCACGTCCCCGGCGGGTACTTCACCTTCCACTCGTCGACGTTCAACGTCTTCCTGTTCTTCCGCACGATCATGGGCCAGGGGGACGGCGAGCCCGATCCCGCGGCCGGCGTGGCCGTCGCCGAGCGCACCAGGATCTTCCCGCTGTGGACGGAGGAGAAGGACGCCCTGCCGATGGAGTTCCCGAACGCCAGCGGCATCCGGCTCGACATGATGTACCCGACCGATGCCACGTACTGGACGAAGCTCAAGGAATTCGTCGACGTCGAGCCCGTCTCGGCGATCGACCCCGAACTGCGGGGCGTCCTCGCCTCGATCGGGATCGTCAAAGGTCAGCCCTTCGAGCCGACCGGCTGGCAGAGCGAGCAGTTGCAGCGCGCGGTCGAGACGGCGCCGAAGATGATCCTCGCCCTCGCCCAGCTCGGCAGGGACGACCAGCGCAATCGCTACTACCACGACCGGCAGTGGGAGCAGGCGTGGGCGGGCGGCACCGCGGAGTGGATGCAGGAGAGCTACCTCGACGTCAACACCCGTGCGCGCTTCTTCCAGTACGCGTACTCGTCTGCGCCGGCCATGAACATCCACTCGACCGGCGCGGGATCCAAGTACCCGTTCACCTACCGGGATGCGGACGGCGACTTCCTCACCGGTTCGTCCACCTACCGGCTGCACCTGCCGGCGAACATCCCGGCCGGGCTGTTCTGGGCGGCGACGGCGTACAACGTCATCGACGGCACGATGCCGGAGACAAAGCAGCTGCTTCCGTCGACGAACGGCTACTACGACATCCCGCAGAACGACGACGGTTCCATCGACCTCTGGTTCGGGCCGGCCAAGCCGCAGGATGTCACGGACGCCGCGTTCGTGCAGACCGTTCCGGGGCGCGACTTCATCGTCGCCTTCCGGCTCTACGGCACGACCACCGAGTTCTACGACCAGATCTGGCGGCCGGACGACCTGGTGAAGGTTCCCGACGGTTCAGACGTGGGCGGATGACGCATCCGGTGCCGGACGCCGCCGACGCCGGTTCAGCGCATCCGACAGCACGACCACGAGCAGCACCAGGTTCACAGCCCAGCTGAGCCCGAGCGGGGTGAGCACCGGGGTGAGGGCGAACAGCGCGAGCACCACCGCCGCGCCGATCAGCTGCGCGACCAGCCACGATCCGCCGACCGCGCGGCGGAAGAGCGCGTTTGCGACGAGGTAGAGCGCCGCAGCGCCGGTGAGCAGCCCGGCCGCCCAGAGCTCGGTGTCCCCGGTGGGGTCGTGCAGCACCAGACCGTCGGCGACCGCCGTCAGCACGATGCCGAACACGAACAGGATCGGGATGTACGTGAACGCCGTCTGCGCGATCATCCCGCGCTCGTCCGCCTGTTCGAGGAACTCGCTGCCGCGACGTTGGTTGTGGGTGAAGTAGAGCAGCCACATCAGCACGGTCCCGGCGAACGCGGCGACGAACGCGCCGAACGTCGCCGCGTCGATCCTGCCGGTGCCGAAGGTGGACCCGGTGACGACGATGGATTCGCCGAGCGCGATGATCACGAACAGGCTGACCCGCTCGGACATGTGCTCGCCGGAGACGTTCCAGGTCTGCAGGTCCGATGTGCCGAGGCCGGGTGTCCAGAACCGGGCTCTCGGCCCGATCAGGTCGATCACGAGGGCCGCGAGCCAGACCCAGAGGCGTGCGTCCTCCGGCACGAAGGCCCCCGCGATCCAGACGGCTCCCGCCGCGGCGTGCCACACGCTGATGCGGACGAAGTTCACGGCGTGGTCGGGCTGGGTGCGCGCGAACGCGAAGATCGTGAACAGGCTGCGGCTCAGCTGCAACGCCACCATGCTCACCGCGAACAGGAGCGCACGGTCGCCGAACGCCTCCGGGATCGCGATCGACACGAGCATCCCGAAGAACATCATCACGATGAACAGCGCCCGCACGGCGCCGGTCTCGGGGTTGAGCCAGCTCGACGCCCAGGTCGTGTACACCCACATCCACCACACCATGCATCCCAGGACCAGGGTGTGCACGAGTTCGAGGCCGCTCTGCTCGTGGATCAGGATGTGCGACACCTGCGTGATGGCGAACACGAACACGAGGTCGAAGAACAGCTCGATGTACGTGACGCGGTGCGAGGCGTCCCCGGTCGCCGGCCGCAGGAGGTCGGCGGAGAATCCGATGCGCGGCATGAGGTCAGAGTAGCCGCGATTGCCCGACGACGTTTCGGCTCATAGTCTGAGATCTCCCGTGCTGTGCCGACCGGAGGAGGCTGCGATGGAACGGCCTGTGAGGGTCACGCCCACCGGCGACGGGCTGTCGCGGCGTGGCTGGCTGATCCTGGTCGCCGTCACGGCCGCGATCGGCGTCGCCGTCCTGGTGGTCGGGATCGCCACCGTCGGGCTTCCCGCCGGAGGGGCGCGGGCCGCTGCCTCATCCTCCTCGCCGGCCGCCGCACCGCATCCACCGTTGCCGCCGCCTGCTCCGACTCCGCTCGGCCTCCCGCCGCGCCCGACCGCGACCCACGTCGCCACCGTGCCGTCGCAGCCGGTCGGCACACTGAAGCCCGGCGATTGCCTGCAGACCTACGACTCGAAGTGGGCGGACGCGTACCCGGTGGTCGACTGTGCCGAGCGGCACATCGCGCAGTTGCTGACCACGGGCTCGCTCCCGCAGCCCGCCGACGCGGCGTTCCCGGGCAAGGATGCCCTGGACACCCAGGTCAGCAGCCTCTGCGAACCGTCCCTGAACTGGGACTGGGTCGCCCGCTGGAACGAGGACGTCCAGCTCGACCTCCGCTACCCGGACACCAGCGAGAAGTGGGCGACCGGCGACCGCACGTATTACTGCATCGTCTACACGTTCTCCCGGCACGAACTCACCGGCAGCGCAGTCGCCGGCCAGTGACGCCGCCGGCGCACTCGGGGGAGCGTCACGCGCGCGCTCTGCGGCGGCGCAGCACCACGAGTCGCCCGACCGCCCCGACGACGAGCACGCCGATCCCCACCCCGATGGACACCAGCGGGAGCGTCGCGACGAGCACGATGCAGCCGAGCGCGCCCAGCACCTGCACCGGCTTCGGATACCGGCGGTGCTGCCTGTCCTGGGTGAACGCGGCGACGTTGGCGACGAAGTAGTAGAGCAGCACGCCGAACGACGAGAACCCGATGGCGGCGCGCAGGTCGACGGTCACCACGAGCACGCTGACAACGAGCGCCAGCGCGATCTCGGCGTGATGCGGCACCTTGTGCACCGGATGCACGGCAGACAGCCAGGCTGGGAGGTCCCGGTTCCTCGCCATCGCGAGGCTGGTGCGCCCGATCCCGGCGATCAGCGCGAGCAGCGCCCCGAGCGCGGCGGCCGCCGCGCCGATCCTGACGACGGGCGCCGCCCAGGTCCAGTCGGTGGCCGCGACGACATCGGCCAGGGGAGCAGAGGATGCGGCGAGCCGCTCCGGCCCGAGGACGAGCAGCAGCGTGACCGCGACCAGGATGTACACGACGAGCGCGAGCGCCAGCGCGCCGAGGATCGCGCGCGGGATGGTGCGTGCAGGATCCTTCACCTCTTCGCCCATCGTGGCGATGCGGGCGTACCCGGCGAACGCGAAGAACAGCAGCCCGGCCGCCTGCAGGATGCCGTACCAGCCGTGGTCGAACATCCCGAGCCCCAGGTCGGTGTGCGGTGTGCCGGTGGCGGTGAGCCCCGCGATGACGACCAGCGCGAGGACGGCGAGCACGAACACCACGATGATCCTGGTGAGCCCGGCGGTGCGGGAGACGCCGAAATAGTTCACGGCCGCCAGGGCGAGGATCGCGGCGACCGCAACGGGTTTCTCCCATCCGGCAGGGGCCGCATATGCGGCGAACGTCAGGGCCATCGCCGCGCAGCTGGCCGTCTTGCCGATCACGAACGCCCACCCGGCGAGGAACCCGGCCCACTCGCCGAGCCGTTCCCTCCCGTAGACGTACGTGCCGCCCGAGGTCGGGTACTGCGCGGCCAGCTGCGCCGACGACGACGCGTTGCAGTATGCGACCACCGCAGCGATCGCCAGACCGATCAGCAAACCGGCCCCCGCTGCGGCGGCCGCGGGAGCGAACGCGGCGAAGATCCCGGCCCCGATCATCGACCCGAACCCGATGACGACCGCGTCGCCGAGGCCGAGCCGCCGCGCCAACGGACCGCTCCGGATGGTCATCGAGCGTCTCCGTTTCGCAAGGGGGTTCTCGCATCCACGGGCCGGACGGCCTGCCGCTGAATGCGCAGCACCAGAGTATCGGGCGCGTCGGACGGCAGGCTAGGCTCGACCACATCCGGATGCTGCACGGGGCTCCGGACGCTGCACCGGGGAGGGGAGCGCATGTCCGTCATCGAATGGGCGCTGCTCGAACTGCTCGTCTCGACCGACCCCGCCGCCCGGCTGTCCGCCCTGGTGATGGTGGCGACGGTGCTGGTGGCCTTCGCTCTTGCCGCGGTCGTGATCGCGAGTGCGGCGCGGGCAGTGGTGCGCACGGCCTCGGCGGGCACGGCCGTTCCGGGCGAGCGTCGCCGCGTCTCACCCCTCGGCGCAGCACCGCCACCCGCCGTCCGACGCGCTCCGCTCATCGGCCTCCCGGCGCCCCGCGCGCCCGGTCGCGCCATCGGCCGACCGCTGCGCGCGCTCTGACATCCCCGTCCGCGCGGTGCGATCGGCACGACGACCGATCACCCACCGACGACGGACGGACCCATGAACGACGACTCCCTCTGGCGACGCCTCCACACGCGCGCCACCCTCTTCAGCGGCTGGACCTGGGTGGCCGCCGCATCCCTCATCGGCTTCGAGACGCTCGACATCGTCTTCGGAGCCTTCATCCTCGCGCCCGAGCTGCTCCCGCTCGTGCTCGTGGGGCTGGCGCTGGTGTGGGTGTTCCGGGAGCGGCTGCGCTCCGGGCG